>DCJJ01000025.1:1368-8100 GCA_002320515.1 Dialister sp. UBA1703
GATTTAATCAGCGCTTCCTTAATTCTCCCGTCCACTCTTCTGCATCAGAAAGGACAGTCACAGGACTATACTGGAGAAAATAGGTGAATCGGGCATTTCCACTGTCCTCCGCCGTATGGACCTTCTTGGCTGGGATTTTGATCCCGCCGAAGAGCAGGAATATGTAAAGCAGGCCCGAATCATCCTGTTCCAGTTTCCTCTCTACTGGTACTCGTTTCCTGCCATCATTAAGAACTGGGTAGAAAAAGTCTTTTCCCATGGATTTGCCTATGGATCCACCGGCCATGCACTTGACGGGAAGCATCTTCTTTTATCCTTCACCGTTGGCGGCAGTGCAGACCATTACCAAAAAAACGGGCAGAACCGTCACGAAATAGAGGACTTTCTCTACAGTTTTTGAACAAATGGCCGCCCTATGCAGGATGAAATATGAACAGCCGGTGTACAGCTTCGGAACAGCCTATATTCCCGGCTTCAGCACCGAAGAGGACAGGAAAAGGGTTCTTGATACTGCTGACCGGCACGCCCAAAGGCTCCTGGAACGACTGAAAGAACTGGAGTCATGAAAACTGCCTGCCCATAAGAAAAAACTGTGAGGAAATGGTTGAACATTTCCTCACAGTTTTTTTATGGCACATAGGGCACTTCCCCCGGCTTTACCAGCCCCAGTTCGTCCCTTGCCTTTTTTTCCAGTTTAGCGGGATCCTCCAGGTCCGCCTTCTTTGTTTCCAGATCCTCTTTTTCCTTCAGCAGCCGGTCCCTTTCCTGGTAAAGCTCCGCTTCCTGCTGCCTGACCTGCACATAGTGATAAACGTTCTGCACCAGCACGAAGGCGGTAATCAGGGTGACCACCACGAAGATGATGCGAAGCGCAGGGCTTGTCGGAAAAAGGCGCTTCAGGAAGGGCGCTTTTTTCTTTTTAGCCATGAGCTTCCTTCGGCTCCTTTCCCAATGCTCGGTTCACAAATTTGTAAATGGCCGGTTCCGCCGCAAGGGCTGCCTGGTATTCATCTTCCGCTTTGGCAGCGGTAAAACCGTAGTCCAGCCAGGTCTTTACATCCTGCCAGCGTTTGGAATCGTTATAAAGCACTACGATCATGAGCTTTCCGTCCCTTTCTGCCGATGCCACCAGGCAGTCGCCGGCAGCTTCAGTCATGCCGGTTTTGATGCCGTTGGCGCCGGCGTAGCCGCTGGAAAGGAATTCATTCCTGTTCACCACATTTCGGTAAATGCCATTCCTGTAGGTCATGGGATAGGTTTTTCTCTTCACAATATCCCGGAATGCAGGATTCTTCATGGCGTAGGCTGCAATCTTTGCCATATCCTCGGCAGTGGTGTAATGGTTGGGATTCGTCAGGCCGTTTGGATTGGCGAAATGGGAATTCTTTGCGCCGATGGCAGCGGCTTTTTCGTTCATCATTTCAATAAAACGGTCATAGGATCCGCCCACCGTTTCTGCTGTGGCTACGGCGGAATCATTGCCGGAAACAAGCATCATGCCGTAGAGCATCTGGTGCAGGGTCAGGGGCATATCGGGACGGATGCCAAGGTTCGTGCCGTCCTGCTTCATGGCCCTTGGTGTAATCACCGCGTTCTGTTCCAGCTTGTCCTTTCCTTCTTCCAGCGCAATGATACAGGTAAGGATTTTTGTTGTGCTGGCAGGATAGGATTTCAGGTTTCCTTCCTTGTCTGCCAGCATTTCTCCCGTATTGCCGTCAATAAGGGCGGCGGACACGGCTCCCGTTTCCGCCGGCGGGGGCAGTTCCCGTTTCTTCGGCGGCTCCGGTGTAATGAGAGCCAGAATGCCGAAGGCAATGCCTGCAAAAACTACCGCCAGTACAAGGAGAGCCAATAACTTTTTCATAATCTGATGTATACAATCCTTTCTATGTCAGGTCAGCCTGCATCGGGAACGGCACCTGCTTCCACGCCGTTTCCATCAGCCTCTGCCGCCTTTTCTTTCTTTTCCTTTATTTTTTCTCTGCGGGAATCGATCTGGAACTTGCTTTCCACCGCTTCGCCCCGGTCTTTGGCAATGCCTTTGTTCAGGTTTGCCACATAGAGCTTTCCGTCTTCCGAAGAAGAGAGGCTGTACACCGCCGTATTTCCGCAGTAAATGGTATCGTTTTCAATGACTGCATCCGGCACATGGCCCCTGTGGTAGAGCTTGTCCAGTTTCCCTGCAGTCAGATAGGTTCTTTCCTTATCCGTGTACCGGCCGGAAGCCGCAGGCTGGAAGGCCTTTTCCCCGTTCACCAGGATCCAGCCGTCCTTCACATCCACATGGCCGCCGGAATAGGCTTTCATCCATTTCAGGTTCTTATTGATACGGTCACTGGTTTTCGGATGGTTGCCGGGAGCCAGCACCGCCTTGATGCCGGAAGGGGAGCTTTCGCCGTACTTGTCCTTCAGCACCTGCATGGAAGCCGCTCCGCCACCGGGATTATAGCCTGCTTCTACCAGGTACTGGAAACCCAGGTCATCCGCTTCCTTTTCCTGGTCCTTGGTGAATACTGCGTTGGACACGTAGTTGGCCGCAATATTTCCAAGGAGGTATTCCCCGTAGGACGCATCGCTTCCCAGATAAATATCCAGCGCCGTAATAAGGCCCACGCTTTTCTTCACGCCGTTCACGCTATGACGCTTTTCGCCGTGGGAAATTTCATGGGCCATCACATAGGCCAGTTCATCATCGTCAAAGGCATCCAGGGAGCCCTTGTTCACGCAGAGCACGCCGCCCAGGCTCATGAACGCATTGATATCCTCACTGGGAGCTACATACACATTGTAATTTCTCTCCACCGCCCCGGTGCTGCGGATATTATTATAAATGGTCTGCACCCGGTTGTCCGCTTCCGCCGACTCATAAACGCCGGTCTGCTGCTGGCACTGATCCAGAAGCTTCATCCCCGCCTTGTCATCCATACGGGTATAGTAGCTGGAAATAAAGAGAAGCGCCGCCGCTCCGTAAAGAATTTTCTGGGTGGTGGTAGCCGCCTCCACCGTCAGGGGCGTAACCGTTCCTGTAAGGCATACAGCCGCCAGCACAGCTGCCGTTAATTTCTTCTTCCAATTCCTCATGTTCTTACCTCCAGTCCAGGAACACAGATCGATTTGATATATTGTACCATGTTTGGACAGGAAGTGGGTAGTTTCCTCTCCGGCATGGCTCCACTGCGCTTCACCTCAACAGGAAACTTTTCGCAAATAGTTTCCTACTCGGCTTGGCTCCATTGCGCTTCACCTCTACAGGAAACTTTTCGCAAACAGTTTCCTGCCCGGCATGGCTCCATTGTGTCTCACCTCAACAGGAAACCTTTCGCAAACAGTTTCCTACTCGGCTTGGCTCCATCGCGCTTCACCTCTACAATAGCCCATTCCCATATTGCTTAAATGGCCCGACCGTGTTAAGATAGAAAAGTATGAATGTATGAAGAGATACCCTCTTGAAAGGAGTTTTTTATGACAGCTGATAATCTCACTTTTTCTCTTGAAATTGATTTCATTCCCGACATTGCAGAAGGACGGGATGAATTCAAGCACACAATGAAAGCGGTGGCCGACAAACATGAAGGCACCTATATTCTTGACCCCAAGGGCCGTCCCATCATTTCCGGTCTGGGAAAGGATGATGTGGAAGATACGCTGAAGGATCTGGGACTTCTGGCATTCGGCACCTGGCCGTCCTGCATTTTGACCTGCACCATGACCACGCCCCTTCCCATCCGCTCCGTAGGCATGTCCGACGGCTGGGATATTTACACCGGCAAGAAGACCTTCTTTGCCTTCGCCCAGTTCCCCTCCGACGCCCTGTCCATTATGACAAAGGCCTGCACCTACTATCTGGAACATGAAAACTACCAGTCCATGGAGGAATTCATCGACAAAATGGGCTATGAAGCCTTCCGGGATGCGGTGCTTGGAAATACCATGCCCGGCGCTTCCGATGGCGCATCCGGCGATTATTTCGGCGGATTCTCTTCCCCCGATGTGCCGCCGCTGAAGGAAGGGGATTTCGTCCGTCCGGAAAATAATATCATGCAGATCATCGAAGTGTATCCGGAAATGGGGCCTTTCCTCATGGAATACGGCATGTCCTGCGTAGGCTGCTTTGTATCCTATGATGAAAACCTGTGGCAGGCTGCCCAGTCCCATGGTATGGATGTATTTGAAATCATCGGCGAAATGAATGAATTCATTGCAGACAAGTACAAGAAACCGCTCCTCACCGATGATACGCCTATGGAAACCATCCTTACCATGTATCCCCAGCTCCTGCCTGTATTCCAGGAAGAAAAGATTGCCATGCCCACCGACATGAAGACCACCATCGGCACCATGTGCCGGGACGCAGGCGTAGACTCCGCTGCCCTCATTGCCAAATGCGATGAACGGCTCCGGGGCAGGGAAGAAGCCTGATTTTATGAAATAAAAAAACGATGCAGCCAATGCCGCATCGTTTTTTTATTTCCCTTCTCTTTCATTTCCCCACGTATGTCGCAGAAAATCGCAAAGCCTTTGAAAGAATATTTCATTCTGCTTCCTGTCCCTCTTGGCCGGCCCTTTCATATGGTTTTTAGAAGAGCGTCTTGCCTTTGCCGCCTCATACCGCTGCTGGAGAAGGCCTTCTATATTTTCTTCTGTATACTGCCACCCGTCCTGATGGAAGGCAAAGGCCTTCCGTGAAAGGACCAGTGACGCCAAGCCATAGTCCTGGGTGACTGCCAGGTCGCCTTCTTTGACTTTGGAAATCATGGCCCAGTCCGCCGCATCCCTGCCCTGATCCACCAGAATGACCCGGCTTTTATCTGAATGAATCAGATGGCTGGTATCGCAGAAAATGAAGACTTCCAGTCCGAAAAGGGAAGCGGCCCTTTCTGTTTCACGAATCACCGGACAGCCGTCGCCGTCAATCAGTATTTTCATATCTGTCTCCCAATAAAAAACGGCAGGCTTTTCAAAGGAAGCCTGCCGTTCTGTCTTATCTTATTTCATCTTCCAGCCCGATTTCTTCAGCATGGTCACCACCGGTACGATGATGATGCCGGAAACGATGGCTTCAGGAACGCCGTTCATGGCTACGATGCCCATGATGGTGGCGCCTACGGCTTCCACGGAAATTCCCTTGGACGCTGCATAGGGAGCACCTACCAGCAGGAAGAAGGATCCCAGGAAGAGCACCGTGTTGCAAAGGGATCCGCCTACAGCGGCAATACCTACGCGGATGCCGTCCCTGCCGGGCATATGTTTATACAGGAACCATGCAAAGAGGCCGATACAAACCCTTGGAACAATGCAGATGAAGGCATCATAGAAAGGATTGTACTGCAGGGCAAACTGCAGGAGCAGGCTTGGCGCCCGCAGGGTCTGGATAAAAGAGAAGAGTCCGAAGAGGAATCCTACCAGTGCCCCTACCTTCGGTCCTGCCACCAGCGCACCGATAATGGTGGGGATATGAAGAATGGTGGCATTCATGACGATCAAGGGAATGAATCCGTACCCCGTAAGGCCCAGGAAGATGGTGATTCCTGCCAGAAGACCGGACACGGTGAGCTGACGGATACTTAAAAATACATGATTTCCCTGGGGTGCATGATTAACTTTTTCCATTTTTTACCTCCGTTCTTACTCTCATCATAGAGATATAAGCCGTAAATTTGGCGATATACTCACCCTGCGGTCCGGTTCCGTCCTGATACCGGCAAAGCAGAGGTCCTCTATCTGCCAACAACTATTATAACGGACAAATCGGATTTGTCAACAAATCTGATTAATCCTATTCCTTGAAAATCCACCTGGTGAGACGCATGGCCCCCATAAGGGCAAAGCCTGTGAGCCACAAATCAGACAGATAAGGAAATACGGAAAGATAGGAAGGATCCAGGTAAGCCCGCCACAGGCCGCTTCCCGTAATCCTTGAGGAAATCACCACCGGAATGAAAAGTAGGAACATCCAGAACACCGCAGAGAAAACGGCTGTCACCGCCCGCTCTCCCTTTTTCCCTTCCAGAGAAAGGAAGAGGAAAATGCCGAAGGTCATCATGGCCAGAAGGATTTTGCCGTAAAAAACAACGCCGAAAATTTCCATCAGGAAGAAAGAAGCGGTAAAGGGATCCAGCCTCATGCCGCCGGCGTAATAGAGAGCCAGGAAAGAAATCATGGCGGTGCCGGGAATAAGCCCGGAAAAATAAGCGCACCCCAGCCAGCGGGCAGCAAGGCCGTTCTTTTCCTTCAGCCTTTCATAGCAGGAAGCCAGCTTCCTGTCCAAAAAGAAAGCAGCTGATACAAAGGCGGAAAGAATAACAAATGCACCGATCCCAATGGGGAGAGGAGTTGATTTCCACAGCCCGTCAATGACGGGGAGGTAGTTCCAAAATACTACCATTTCCACAATGACAAAGGAAATCCACAGGGGCAGGTGCACCGCTCCCCGCGCTGCCCCCAGCTCACTGCCCCATCCTTTTTTCTGCACCAGGAAGAAAATAAAGGGCACTAGAAGTCCTGCCACCCAATAGGCAGTCAACCCGGCAGACAGGGAAAAGGCGGTGTGAACCACAAATCCCCCCAGCCCCCAGGGAACAGTCAGCGCCAGAAGCCAGAGGAGCTGTCTCATACAGTCTTTATTTCTAAACATATGTATCACCTCAATGGTTCTATTGTACCACATGGGGACAAAGGGGGGCGGGCCCACAGGGCCCGCCGGTTCTTAAGGTTCTTAGGTTTGACGGCGCC
>DCJJ01000025.1:8170-27540 GCA_002320515.1 Dialister sp. UBA1703
TTTCAAGGGGCAGGGAAAAGGTTCAAAGGGTTCAAAGGATTCAGAGGGTTGTGGATTGCCCTTCGGGCAATGATTATAAAGCCTTACGTTACGCGCTTACCTTCCCGCCTGACACTTGTCATCCTGCGCCGCAGGCGAAGAATCTTGCTGCTCATCACATGGGGCCAATCGGTAGTAAATACCAATCGGCAGAAAGTCTGATGTCTGACGTCTTTGATTCCTTTGGGGAATCCAGTCCGGCAGGCAGCGGAAGCGGTAAGCAGGCAGCGGTCTCACTTTTTCGTCAGCCTGCTAATAAAAACCCGCCCGGCTGTCCGGGCGGGTTTTATTATTTCTTCTTTCCCTTTTTATCTGTTTTTTCCTTTTTCCGCTTCTGGCGCATGTTCTTGCCTTTGTGTCCCAGGGCCTTATGCTCCTTTTTCTTGGTGGGCTTGTACATGCCCGGGGTGACCACTTTCTTTTTCGGTTTGCCCTGTCTTACGCGCCGTACGTTTCCTTTTTCGTCGTAGCGGGTAATGGTTTCGGAAATGGATTTTTCCAGTTTGCGGAGAAGGCTGCCGTCTTCAGGGGTGGCGTAGGTAATGGCAATGCCCTTGGTGCCTGCTCTCCCTGTGCGGCCGATGCGGTGGACGTAGTATTCCAAATTTCTTGGAATATCGTAGTTGAATACATGGGTAATGCCCTCCACGTCCAGTCCCCGGGCGGCAATGTCCGAAGCCACCAGTACCTGGATTTTTGCTTTTTCAAATTCCCGGATCACCTGGTTTCTCTGGCCCTGGCTCATGTCGCCGTGGATTTCGTCTACCACAAGGTCCGTTTCTTCCTGCAGCCTGCCTGCAATTTCATGGGCTTCTTCCCTGGTATTGCAGAAAACCACTGCCATGTAGGGATTCATTTCCGTCAGCTGCTTTACAAGGAGCTTGAATTTGCGAGGTTTGGTGGTTTCGTAAACCCGCTGGTCCACCGTGGAAGCTGCCGCTTTTTCGGACACGTCCACCATGGCGGGATGGGTCATGTATTTTCTGGCCAGCCGCACCGCTTCTTCCGGCATGGTGGCGGAGAAAAGAAGGAGCTGCCTTTTCCTCGGTGTTTCATCCACCAGAGCTTCGATGTCCTCCCGGAAGCCATTGGCCAGCATCTGGTCCGCTTCGTCAAGAATGACTGTCTTTACCTGGGACAAATCCAGACTTTTTCTCCGGATATGGTCCAGAAGACGGCCGGGGGTGCCGATAATGACCTGGGGATCCCGTTTCAGCTTCTGCAGCTGGTTTTCGATGGTTCTGCCGCCGATGATGTCGACTCCATCGATGCCAAGCTTCAAAGCAAAGGGCCGGAATACATCAAATACCTGCTTGGAAAGCTCACGGGTAGGGGTCATAATGAGAACCTGGGTCGCTCCCTTTTCCCTGTCCACCCGCTGGATGACGGGAAGAAGGTAGGCCAGTGTTTTGCCGGTGCCGGTCTGAGCACGGCCGATGAGGTCCTTTCCCTTGAAAATAGACGGGATGGAAGCCTGCTGGATGGGCGTGGGCATTTTAATGCCCTGTAATTTCAAAAGGGCTGTCAGATTTTCTCCTACCCCAAGTGCTGCAAATGCGTTCATAAATCCTCCTGTTACTGCAAAATGGGTATGTTTTTCTTATTATACCATATAAGCCTTGGGGCTTATAAAATCATCCTTCCGTTTTCACTGTCGGAAGGGTGAAGGAAACCACAGCTCCCAAAAGACCTGCCATCCAGAGAATCTGGAGAGCAGCCGGCAGGCCCCACAGATCCGCCGCCCATCCCACCAGCGGCGCAAAGATACCGCCCAGGGTGGTGGAAAGGCCCAGGGTGACGCCGGAGGCAAAGCCTGCGTTTTTGCCAAGGTAGGTCTGTCCCAGAATAACGATGGGACTGTAGGGCATGAATACGGAAAGGGCCGCCGGCACAAGAAGGGCATAGGCGAAGAGAAGACTATCCGTATGGGTCAGGAAGAAATAGGCAGGCACCATGCAGATAAAGGCGGTGTGGATGACCTTGAGGAAACCTGCCCTATCCGCCAGCACGCCTCCCAGGTAGGTAAAGCAGGCACCCAGGCCGAAAAGGATGGACAGGGCGGATGTTCCTTCTCCTTCCGAAGCCCCCATCACATGAATCCAGAGAAGAGGGATAAAGGTATTGCTCAGGGTAAATCCAAGGGAACGGGCCAGGATAAGAACCGACAGCTTTCCAAAGGACACCCAGTCGTTTGTCTTTTCCCCCTTTCCATGGGCCGAAGATTCCTTCTTTTCTGCCAGAGATACGATACGAAGGACAGAAGGCATGCGAAGGAAAATGGAAAGGGCAATGAGGGCGTTCAGCACACCGAAAATAAGAAGGGACTGAATGCCCAGACTGTAGGCGCAGAGGCCTGCCAGCAGGGGCCCTATGGCAAAGCCTGCATTGCCGCCTACGGAAAAGATTCCCATGGCCCGCCCTTTCACTTCGCCGGAAATACGGTTCACCATAAGGGCCGCTTCCGGATGGAAGAGTGCGCTTCCCACGCCGCAGCAGAGGGCCGCCGTGAAAAGAGCCATGTAGCTTCCCGTAAATCCCACCGAAGAAATAGAAAGGCCGCAGATAAGACAGCCCAGGGATATGAACCAGGGCCTGGAAATCCTGTCGGAGTAGTAGCCAAATACGGGCTGCATGACGGAGGCGATGAGCACATTGGCAAAGACAAGCATGCCCGCCTGCTGATAGGAAAGGCCATAGTGGGCGATGAAGTAGGGCAGAAGAGCCGGTATGGCCCCCTGGGACCAGTCGGTGGCCAGATGCCCGAGAGCGAAGAAATAGACTGAAGGATTCATAGGATCCCCTCCTCTCCTTTTTTCCTATTGTATGACGGACTGACGCAAAATAGAATCCCCTTTGGCAAATAATATACAGGTTACAAAAAAACTTCCAAGAAAAAATCTTGGAAGTTGATTTTGAGTGGTGCGGTCGGAGAGATTTGAACTCTCACGGATTACTCCACTACCGCCTGAAGATAGCGCGTCTGCCAGTTCCGCCACGACCGCATATGAAGTTAAACAACGAGAAATTAGGAAAATTGTGGTGCGGCTGGTGAGACTTGAACTCACACGATCGAAAGATCACTACCCCCTCAAAGTAGCGCNNTGCGTCTGCCAGTTCCGCCACCCCGGCAGGTAAACACTATGATGTTCATAATTAATATGGAGGCGGCACCCAGAATCGAACTGGGGATAAAGGTTTTGCAGACCTCTGCCTTACCGCTTGGCTATGCCGCCATATGGAGCGGAAAACGGGACTTGAACCCGCGACCCCAACCTTGGCAAGGTTGTGCTCTACCACTGAGCTACTTCCGCGCTGGCGACCCGGATCAGATTTGAACTGACGATCTCCGCCGTGACAGGGCGGCATGTTAGACCACTACACCACCGGGCCGCACGTAAGTTACTTAATAAGTATACCCATCCTGCCCCTTTTTGTCAAGGGAATGGATGGATTTGTCATTTTATGGTAAAAGCGGGAGAAAAAGCGAGAAAATCATAGTATAGGTCACATTTCCCAAAATCTTCTGAAAAAATTTTTTCATTTTTATGAAAAGAAATTGGGTCTCTGCCCCTATGACCCCCATCTGTCTCATGACGAACAGGAAACCTTTCGCAAATAGTTTCCTACTGGTATGAATCGCAGAAGCATCAAGTCGAGCAGGAAACCTTTCGCGAAAAGTTTCCTATCGCGATGAATCACAGAGGTGCCATGCCGAACAGGAAACCTTTCACAAATAGTTTCCTACTGGTATGAATCGCAGAAGCGTCAAGTCGAGTAGGAAACTTTTCGCATACAGCTCCCTGTCGGAATGAATTGCAGAAGCATCAAGTCGAGTAGGAAACTTTTCGCATACCGTTTCCTGCCCCTATGACTCATCTCATCATCTGACGTCTGCCCCTTCTACTCCAGCTGCTCCACTGCCCATTCCACTTCCTCCGAAGGAATCCGTTCCTGTTCCAGACGCCAGCCATGGTCGTGCACTTCTTTCCAGGCCATTTTCTCGCTCACCGTCAGTCTGTCAGGGATAACGGCGGTGTTTCCGGTATCTTTGATTTCCTTATCCACGTAGGCAAGAAGGGTGTCTCTATCCATGAGGAAGGAGTGAACATTGGGCAGGATGTGGCGGAGGGAGGATAGGATGTTAAAGCCGTCGGAATCCAGATCTCCCCAGTAGTACACTTCTTTATCTGCCAGCCATTTGGCCTGTCTGGCCAGTTCCAGCACGCCGTAGCCCATGCCGAAGAGGATGAGGCTGTTAGCGCAGTCGGGGAAGGTGTAGCCGTTGACCTTGTTTTCCGTAATGAATATCCGTTTATGAGGCGGGTTGAAACGGGCCACATCGTCGTTGGAGAGGAAGAATTTCCGCACGCCGTAGAAGAGCATGGACGCATCCAGACTTCTGGCACAGATGGAGGGGGTAGGCACGTCTTTGACGAAAAGTTTTTCCTTCATTTCTTCATTGCTGTCCACCTGATTATCTGGAAAAAGGGCATTCCACAGGGTGCGCACCAGGAAGGCATGTCTTTCCAGAAATTTGGTATCCACGCCGGGAATGGAGATTTCCCGAAGGTATCCCTCCTTCTCTTCTTGTCTTTGAAAGAAATCGGCGATATTAAAGAAAAGGGGATAAAATTCTTCGCTGCGGATGCGGGGATAGTAATGGATAAACCAATCCTTCAAAGCGCCGTTTTTCTCGTCCACTTCCTTCAGGGAGGAGAGAAACTCCCTTTTCTCTCCGTTCATGCCAAGGAGGGCAAAGGCGTCCTCCGGGCGGTCCACGAAGACCCGTACCGGCAGTGTCTGACGGCCGAAAGTTTTCGTGTTCTTTCCCTTTTCATCAATACGCCACAGAGGCTTTCCGCTGCCGTCTTTCACCGGATGGCGCCAGTAGTCGGACCAAGAAAGGAGGAGGCTCCAGTCCTCTTCCGTTTCCTCCGGCCTTTTCAGAACCATGCGGAAATAGGGCTCTTCTCGCTCTTTGGTCAGGGCTTCGTAGAGAATGCCCTTCTCTTCCTGTTTTTTCAGTTTTTTCAGAAGCTCTTCATCATACCGTCTTCTTCTCATGGGCCAGGAATTCCTTTCTGTATTCGCCGATGGTCATATTTCTCAGCTCCGACTGCCTGTTTTCGTTCTGGCTCACGTAGCCCAGATGGGAAATGAAGGGTTCGATAGTGGGAATCTTGGCAAGCGGCGTCACCACCAGAAGCTGCAGTCCCATGCGGCGGAAAAGGGAGAGGCCGAATCTTGCCGATTCGTCGGAGCTCTTCAGGAAGGCTTCGTCGATGACGGTGAACCGGAAGGTGGGCAGCCTGCCGCTTCCTGCAATGCCGAAGCTGTACACGAAGCTGGCCGCCAGAATGGTGTAGGCCAGTTTTTCCTTCTGGCCGCCGGATTTGCCGGAGGAGTCGGTGTAATGTTCGAATTCTTCTCCTCGGGAGCCGTCGGGCTTTCTGATCCTTTCGGAAACGGCAAAGGTGAACCAGTTCCGCACGTCCGTCACCAGACGGGTCCATTTCCTGTCTTCCTCCGCCTGTCCCGGCCGGCTGGAGCTGAAACGGTCCAGAATTTTTTCGATTTCCAGGAATTTTTCCTCATTATAAAGGTCGTCACTGCCGGAAAGGCTGCTGTCGGTGCATTTTTTCAGCTGCTGCCGGAATTTTTTGATTTCCATGTTCAGCGTTTCCACGCATTCGATTTCGATATAATGACCCTTATTGTAGTCGATATCATAGAGGGAATGGTTGATTTCCTCGATTTTCTCCCGGATCCGGTCCCGGGCGGTGAAAAGCTTGGACTGGAAAATGGCCATATCCTGGATGGTATTTTCCCGGAGACGCTTCTGGAATTTCGGAAGCAGCCGGGGCAGGTCGTCTTCCTTGATACGGCGGAAGATTTCCTTGTATTCATTGCGGTTGGCCCTGTTCATGTCGGTGGTAAGGTTCGGGTCCGACTCGTTGTGAAGAGTCAGGTACTGCAAGTAATGGGTCATGCCTTTGGCCATTTCTCCCGATGATTTTTCCTTCTTTTCATCGTTAGCCTCCCGGGCCTTCCGGATCCACCGGTTGTAGTCGGCGTTCTTGTCCTGCATGGATTTCAGGGTGAAAAGGCCCTTCTTGCCGATAATGTCCGCCCGGTGAGCTTCCAGAAGGTCGAAGGCCTTTGTACGGATCAGGTCGGATGCCCTTTCCAGAGTATTTTCATCGGCCCGCTTCTTTTCCTCGTGCATATCCATCAGAGCCTGCAGTTTCCCCTTCTCGCTGCGGAGGCTGCTCATATCGTCCTGATTGTCCTGCCAGTCTGCTTTCAGCTTTTTGATTTCCGCTTCCAGCCGGGAAAGGATATTGTCGTGGCCGGTGAGGCTCTGGATGAGTTTCTTCTGCCGGCGCACCCGGTCTTCGAAGGATTTCCTGTCGATATCCTTGAAATTGTGGATGGTGAGAAGCCTTGCTGCCGCATTTCTCTGTTCATTGTACCGGTCACGTTCTGCCTTCACCTGCCGGATATGCTTTCTTGCTTCTTCCCTGTCTTTGGCCAGCTGGTCCAGTTCTTTGGAAATGAGAACAATCTTTTCCTTGTTCGAAAAGCCCAGCACATAATGACGGCGGTCGTCGATACGGTAGCGGTCATCCTTCTTGTGCCATTTCCCCTGGGCTTTGATCTGCCCCTCCGGAGAGAGGGAGAAGGATGCCTTTTTGAAATCGGCGGCGCTTTCTGCGCAGATATGGTCAAAGCGGTGATACAGCTCCCCTGCCAGCCAGGAGGCAAAGGGAGAGTCCTTCTTGATATTCAGCTTCCGGGCAGCCGCTTTGGCAGGAAGGTCCGTCATGCGCACAGGCTGGGTGTATTCTTCCACCCGGTAGTACACAATGCGCTGATGGAGAAAATGGTGCTCCATCCAGCCGATGACCTTTTCGTAGAGGGACTCCGGCACCAGCATGGACACGCCGAATTCCGACAGCAGGCGTTCCAGGGCACCTTCCCATTTCTGCTCCTCCGGCTTCACTTCCATGATTTCGCCGGCAAAGGGCATATCGCTTTCCGGCACCACCAGGTCCGAAGCCAGCTGCTTTCGGATGGCCACAAACCTTTCAGGAATATTGGAATCCCGCTTCTTCAAAGATTCCAGTTCCATGCGGTCCTGGCCGATTTTTTCGACGATTTCTCTTTCTTTGCTGTCCGCAGCCGATTTCTCTGCATCCAGACGGTCATACTCCTTCTCCAGCTTATCCGCCAGGTCCGACAGCTCCTGCCGTCTTTTGATGAATTCATCCAGCGAAGACGGCAGCGCAAGGCCCAGGGCATCTGCCAGCACACTGTATTCCTCCGCCTTCTGGGAAACGATTTTCAGGTCCTTCTCGTAGCCTGCCAGGTCCCTTCTGGCTCCTTCCAGACGGGCGCCGCCGTTTTCCCACATTTCCTTCTTCTTGTTGTCGATTTCATCGGACAGATGGCTGGACTCATCCTGCAGCGTTGCCAGCCGGCTGTCCAGATCCCCCATCTGGCGGCCGCATTTTTCCAGCTCCTCCGACAGGATTTTGATTTCCTCTCTGGCCAGGTAGGGTCCCACACCGTCGGCCATAAGGGAAAGCTCCGACTCCTTTGTCAGACACTCATCATAGCTGTCCGACGCCGCTGCCAGAGGCTCCAGGATTTCCATCTTCTCCCGGTCCCTGACGATGGCATCGTGAATGCTCTTTAAATCATGGAAACGGGACAGAAGGTGCTGGATATTTTCCTCCATGCTGCTCATATCCATTCCCCCCAGCATGTTCCGGCGCACGAAGTCCGTAATGCCGTTCACCTTCTTCATGGACACGGTCTGCTGGAAAAGGTCTAGCGCATTGTCCTGAGTAATGCCGAAGAGGGATTTAAACTTCACCGCATATTCGCCGTAATCATTGAAAATGTGCACATAGGGCAGGCGCTTCAGCTTTTTCTTCAGGTCCCCAATGTTGGTGCCAAAGTTTCCGAAGTCCTGGCGGATGGACATATCCCTTTCCCCCACCACGAAAAAGCGGGCAGGCTTTTCACTGCCCGGGGTGAAATAGAAGACCTGGGCGAGGCTCACATAGTTTTCACTGATTTCATCGAAAAAGACGCCGAGGATGACGGAGTACTGATTCTTGTCCCGGAGGGCCACCGGCTCCTCCTCCCCCTCCGCATTGCTCCTCTTGGCATAGTAGCCGCGGACGTAGGAGTTGAGGCTTCTTTCCTTGCTGCCGGAATCGGCGGCTTTATTGTAGTTGATTTTCTGCTGTGAAATGAGCAGGGTGAGGATGGCATCTACCAGGGTGGATTTTCCTGAGCCGATTTCACCGGTGAGGAGGGAGGTGTCGCCGCCCAGTTCAAAGGGCCACACCACCTGGTCGAAGGTACCCCAGTTATAGACCTCCAGCCGCCGGAGCCGGTACCCCGGCCGGGCCATGGAGCTTTCATCAAACAGATTCATCTTCCTTCGCCTCCTCTTCCTTCTTCACGGTCAGTCCGTTTTCTTCCATATATTTATCCAGCTGCCTGTTGAACTCCGACAGCCACTCCGCATCCATGAAACGGCGGAGCACCGGCTGCACTTCATATTCGTACTCATTGTCCTTCACCGGCACCAGGATTTTCATTTCCAAAGCCTTGGAGAAACAGCGGTCGATGGAGTTGGTAAACTTGACCTCATCCGATACATCGGGGAAATAGGGCTTCATGCGCCGTACCATTTCCTCTTCACGAATCACCAGGGCCCCTTCGCCGCTTCCGCTGTCATACTCATTGATTTCATTTCTGAGAAGGGCCAGAAAAAGGCTCATGCGGAAGGTCAGAGGCTGCTTCTTCACCAGATGGGGCAGCACATCATCATCCCGCTGCTTCAGGAAGGCAAAGCCTCCTTCATCATCAATGACCAGCGACAGGCCGATTTTCTCCATATATTCGTCGATGCGGAACTGCTGGCTCCGGATGGTGTTCCAGATTTCCGCATTGTCTTCCTTCCGCACCACCCCCTGCAGCAGGTTGATAAGCGTCGTGGAAAATAGTATGTCTGCCTTATCCATTCCTGTCCCTCTTTTCAAATACGATACGGTCCATGTCCACATACCGGTTTCGTCCGTCAATGCCTTGGAAGACAATGCGGTCCTTCACCGGCAGGAACCGGTGATGCTCGCTTTTGGCGATTTCCATGTAGGCCAGAAGCTCAAACAGTCCCTTTTCCAGGGGATACATGTCCAGCACATCCTTCAGCGTCACCGTGTCCCAAGTCTCCAGCATTTCATCGATATGATTCTTCAGTACCTTCTTATCCACATACACCTGGTTGAAAATGGCATCCAGACTGCCATGGTGGGTCCCCAGCTCCAGACTGTGGGTCTCAAGCTCCATCTTCGCCGGCGGCATGCGGGGCACCCGCTCCAGCGGCAGGGAAACGCTAGGCGAAAGCTCGCTCACTTCCATGAAATCCTTCGCCTTTGGCTCCGAGCCCTTTATGGAAAGGGCCTTCTTTTCGATTTCCTTGATCTGGAAATAAATATTCTTCTTTTCCTGCAGATTATTCTCATTCACATACCAGCTGATCTGCTCCGACAGCTTGGCAATGGTCTGCTGCACATCTTCTGCGCCGTCCACCCAGGCCTGCTTGATATGGAGGGCATCGTAGCGGTCCATATCCTTCGACAGGGCGGAAAGCTTTAAAATCTTCCTCATGGTCTCATCGAAATCCCGCTGCTGGGAAAAGGCCATGAGATAGTCGAAGAAGGCGGCAAAACTTTTCCCCTGCTCCGACTCCTCGATCACTTCCCGGTCCGCAATGAACTGCTCCAGGAGAGCCCCCTTGCCATGCTCCCATTCGTTCACCTCATCCCGGAACTGGGTATAAATCTGCTGGAACTTATCCTTTACCTCCCGGAAATCGGACAGAATGCCGCCGGCAATATCCATGGCCTCCATGAACCGTTCCTTGATCTGCACATCGTCCAGCACTTCCACCCGGCCGCCTGCCTTCAGATCCCGGATTTTCCTGTTCAGCTCGTTTCTCTGCTTTTCCAGATACTTCAGCCTTTCCTCACGGTCCGGATTGGCCTGATGCTCGATTTCATGAAGCAAATGGAAAAACGTATGAAGGCGGGACTCGGTGCCGATAAAGGACCGGCTCTTCAGACTGGCCAGCCACTCCACCGCCTTCTGCCCTGCGGTGGTCAGATCATAGAAGGTCTGCCGGTTCTGGTAAAACCGCCGAAGCCAGCGGTGATCCTCATCGGACCACCGGCGAAGATACAGCTTTGCCTCATCGGCAAGGTCATCATCATCGGGAATGGCCTCGCCGGCAAGACTGTGCTTCTCCGAAAGAAAAGAGCGCATATCCAGCACCAGCCTGGCCTCGCTCAGATTGCGCACGTTGTTTTCAATAAATTCACGATAAAAAAAAGAACAACAGAAAGCTGCATCATCAGAAGCCAGAAGCTTCCACGATGGACTGTTTGTTCTTAAAACTGCCAGGGAGTCCAGGTCCATAAAGCTGTCATTTGCCATGGACATCCTCCTTATTTAAAAATTCGACAAAAAAGAGCCGGGCTGCACCTTACCGCCCTTTGGCACCACGAAGAAATCCTCATCAAAGATGCCTTTGGCTATTTTCCTCAAAATGCCGTAATTCCCCTTGATGACATGAAGCTTCCTTCCCAGAAGCTCCACCAGCGGCTCAATATACGCCTTCACCGGCGCCGTATCATAGCAGCCCGTATCTATAATATAGAAATCATGCACCGGAGCGTACAATTTTTTAAGATACTCATGGGCCTCGTCCCTGCCCATCTTCTTCTCCAGCTTTGCCATATCAATGGAAGATTCTTGGGTAAACTTCATCCAGCTCTCCGTCATGAATACGCCATATATATCCCGCTTCAGATTATCCAGCGAATCATCGGACAAAAGAATGTCCAGACAGTCCCGGGTCTTTGGATACACCAGAGGCGCCGAAGACGCAGTAATGCCGATATTTCCGCCGCCGCATCCCGTAGTGCACACCACGATACGGTCTATATTGTAGAAATGGTCGATCTTATCCTGCACATAATGATGAAGAGCTTTGGGATCCCGATGAAGACCGGGCGGCATGAAATACACCACACTCTCCGATGAAGCCTCCTTCAAAGCTGCCTTCAGCTCCCCCTCCAGCGTAGGGCAGGCAAGAATCACCGTCTGATTTCCCATGATACATCACCTCAGCGTATAAAGAACAGCCGCCCACATGAGAACCGTAGCCGCTGCCCCAAGAAATACAATCATGCCTCTGCCGCTTCCGCTATCTTCGCCGGCAGCCACCTTCCTGCCAAACCGGGACTTCGTCCCGTCCAGAAAAAGAAGCCCGCCGAAAGCTGCGATCTGGGCATACAGGAAATAAGAAAGCAAGCCATCCGGCACCTCTGAAACAGTCACCAGAATACAGGGCAGAAGAATCAGGCACATAAAAAGCATCCGAAGCACCCGGTACCACAAAGGATACCTACGCTCCGGCCCCTTCGCCTTCACTGCCTGGTAACTCCAGATAGTCATCAGAAAACCAATGGCCAGCAAGACAAAATTCAGCTCATCCATAGAAATCGCCCATCCGGACAAAAACAAAACTACTGCCTTTATTGTGGCATAAGAGAAAAGATTTGTAAATCGCTGAGGGAGAAATTTTTAGAGAAAAAGCCCCCAAAATTCACGAAATGTAGAAATGGTAAATGATAAATGAAAGTAGTGCCTTTTCGCAGAGCGGTAAAGGTGCCATGGTCCCCTGCCTCGCAAACGGTAAAAGGAATGATTAGAAAGAAAAGCCTCCTGCCACTACATCCCTTGCCCACCCCTGGACAGGGGTAGCGAGCGCAGCGATGCCGGAAGGGGTGGGCTGCCTGCGGCAGCTGATATAAAATAGGCGCCTTTTATTTTTTAGGCGCTTTCCTTTTTAGTCCTGCCGCCTGCAGCGGCCTCCCCCTTCCACCACTACGTGGTCCCCCTACCCCCGAGTGCGAGGGTGGGCAAGTTTAGGGTAGAGATGCGGTCCCCTCTCCTCGCAAACAGTGTGACAGCATGTTTATGGAGGAAAAAGCCACCCGGCACTACATCCCTTGCCCACCCCTGGACAGGGGTGGGTGGCGAGCGCGGGGGGGCAAGTTTAGGGTAGAGGCGCAGTCCCCTCTCTCACCTCGCAAACAGTGAGCAGCATGTTTATGGAGGGAAAAGCCACCCGGCACTACATCCCTTGCCCACCCCTGCCCAGGGGTAGGTGGCGAGCGCCTATATACTCTCTTGCGCCCCACTGCTTGTCAGGTGGCAAGGGAACTGGATTCGCAGAGTCGATAGACGACTGAGAATCCAGTGACACACTTCCCACCGGGGCGGGAGAGGGCCACAAAGTGGCGAGGAGGGATTGCCAAAGGCATGCTGACCTCGGCAGCTGATATAAAATATGGGCTGTGAGAAAATGATTTATATTTTTTCACAGCTCCCTTCCTCAATTCACCATTTCTTCCAAGGATATCTTCATTACCTATTTCAGCATTCTTGTTATATACGCTCTCATACCCTCTACTTTATCCATATCGAAATACTCAGGTATATGAAGGAAGTACTGTTTTATAGATTCCTCTGTTATTTCTACCTGTGAATATTCGTCAGGCCCATATCCCTCTCTAGCTTTCCGCCATGGATCTTCCTGGTGCGTCATATATTCCAACATCTTTCCACTGTACATACCAAAACTGTTAAGGATATTTGAAATCAGATTCCGATCCTCCGGCGTCAGATTCACCTTCGAATTCAAAAGCAAGGCTGACCTTTCATCATCAATCAGATTAAACTTAAAATTTTTAAATACATCGTACACATCTCGATAAACCGGGCCGTGAATCCATGCTTCGCATCGACTGGTAAAGAGCGGTCTGCCCAAGAGGGCATCATGGATTCCATTTGCATAATACAAAAGCTTCTGCAGCATTAATGGAGTAATATCAGTTTCATTTTGGAAAATAAATGAAATAACATCCATAAGTGTTGAAGGTAAATGGGTGAATGAGTCATCCAGTTCATGAATTGCTTTGAGCGCTTTCTTATAGGCTGACTCCCCCACTGCTTCCCTGTTGGCCTTCAGTTTCTCCCTCATGAAGGCTGCTGAACTCAATGCCTCATACATAATTTTCGAGTAGGCCTGAGAAGGAGCCTGTCCGTCCAAATACCGGGTAACCGTGATTTCTCCAAACCCTAAAGCCAGAGACAAAGTCGATTTCCCCATATGATAAAGTTTCATCAATTTCCTGATTTCCGAAATGCTGATGATCCCTTCCTCTTTTCTATACTGAAAATCAATTTCCCGCGTGTTCATATCCAAAAGGCCCGGCAGGGAGACCTCATTCCCGCATTCCAGGCATATGGCCTTTGTAATATAGAATCTATAGGTTTTGCCGCGGATATGCTCCTCCACCGGCACCCGCTTCAGAGCAAAAGGCCTCATATCATCGCAGTTCTCGCAAAAACCGGCTCTTTTCATTTCTTTCCTCCTGTACCTCATTTTACTGAAAATATGGAACCAGCGGGTATTCCTGCTCATGGAAAGATATCAGAATTCCTTCAACCATTTCTCCATCCACTATCCGCTTCATCAGCCTGACCTTAATATAAATAGGAACATCACGGCTGCTTCCACCAAAACGTTCCTCAAGTCTGACCGTTATTCCATACACATATAAAGTCTCCCCCGTCTTCAAGTCATCTAATCCATCGCAGAAATTTTCTACTCTCAAATGACTCACAATCGCCATAACCTTCGAATCTTCACAAATATATTTATTTTTGAAATCACGATTTTTATCCCTGGAAACAACCAGCAGTCTCCTATGACCGGCAGCATGACAGATCTGCCTCGTAACTTCAGCAATAAAGTCTCTGGTAAATAATTTCTTTGACTTCATAAAAGCGGTATCCCCATAAAATGATATAAATTCATAATACTCGTTGCCTACACTTATTATATATTCATGATAGCATTTTGTAAATATCCAATCATTATATTCGCTTATACGTATATTTTCCGGCTTACTTTCTATGCCCTGTTCCAAATGGAAGCATCAAACACCTATTACTCCCCTGCACCTCACTGCTTGCCACCAGGGCAGGGGAGCGCCACATATCTTTAAACTTGCCCACCCCTGATACAGGGGTGGGTGGCGAGCGCCTATATACTCTCTTGCGCCCCCCTGCTTGTCAGGTGGCAAGGGAACTGGATTCGCAGGGAGTCGATAGACGACTGAGAATCCAGTTCCCTTGCCACCGGGGCGGGAGAGGGCCACGCAGTGGCATGGGGGGATTGCCAAAGGCATGCTGCCTGCGGCAGCTGATATAAAATAGGCGCAAATCCACCCTTACGCGATTGAGAATCATTCCGAATCCAAGTATAATAAAAACAAATATATCCACAGAAAAATTACAATTTCATACTCTTCATCCCCCTGTTTTCTGACAAAGGAGACGTCATGCCATGAACGACTCGGAAAAAATAGCATGCCTTGAGGAAGAAATCAATTATCTCCGCCATCTTTTGGATACCCACGGGATTCCCTACCGGAAAAAGGCGACAGAAAAGCCGCCCCTTCCCGCCCAAAGGGCCATTACCCCTGACATGGCCCGTTTCTTCTACTCCTATTTCCACGGCCGCAGTGACGTGTTCAATCGTCGGGCCCCTCTGAAAAGTGGACGCTTCGGCTATTTCCCTGCCTGCTATAACTTCTGGAAGCATGGCATCTGCCCGAAAGCCTCCGGCCGCAAAGTCCGCTGCCAAGACTGCCAGCACAGGAAATACATTCCCCTGTCTCCTGCCATCCTCATGGCCCATCTGAAGGGTGAAAAGAAGAATACCAGCGATGTAGTGGGCCTCTATCCCCTCCTTCCTGACAACACCTGCCGGTTCCTCGTCTTTGATTTCGACAACCATGAAGAAGGTAAAGCAGATGATAAAACCTGGCAGGAAGAGGCCGGCACACTGGCCCGGATCTGCCGTGAAAACCACATCGATGCCCTGGTGGAAAGGTCCCGCTCCGGCCACGGCGCCCACGTGTGGATTTTCTTTGCCTCTCCCATTCCTGCCTCGGAAGCCCGGAAATCTGGAAACGCCCTTCTGGCAAAAGGCGCCCAGTCGGTGAATATGAAAAGCTTTACCGCCTACGACCGCATGATGCCCATGCAGGACAACCTGCCCTCCGGCGGTCTTGGTAATCTCATTGCCCTTCCCCTCCAGGGACAGGCCTTGAAAAATGGAAACAGCGCCTTCGTAGATGAAAACTGGAACGTACTCCCGGACCAGTGGGAAACACTGAAACGCACGAGAAAACTGACCTCCGCCGAAGTAACAGAGAAAATCAAGCTCTGGCTGCCCCTTTCCTCCCTTTCCTCTTCCAATAAATCTCCCACCGGTGACACCGAGGCCGAAAGCAGGCCATGGGAAAAAGAATGTCCCCCTCTTTTCAAAGAAGACGTTAAAGACTCCCTTGCCATCACCTTGGCCGACGGCATCTATATTGCCAAAGACAACCTACAGCCCCGCATGCAAAACAGCCTCCGCCGCCTGGCTGCCTACAGCAATCCCGAATTTTTCAAGAAATACGCCATGGGCTACTCCACCTACGGCACACCGCGCATCATGTACCGGGGCTATGACACAGAAAAATACATACACCTTCCCCGAGGCTGCCTGGAGCCCCTGATTTCCGCCCTGAAAACCGGCGGTATCTCCTACACCCTTTCCGATAAACGACATACCGGCCGCCCCATTTCCCTTTCCTTCAAGGGGAAACTCTACCCCGAGCAGCAGGACGCCGTAGACGCCCTCCTCCCCTACCACACCGGCATTCTGAACGCCGCCACCGCCTTTGGCAAAACTGCTGCCGGCGCCGCCCTCATTGCCGCCAGGAAAACATCCACCCTCATCCTCGTCCAGAACCGGGAAATCTTGAAAAACTGGGAAACGGACCTTTCCAAATTTCTTGAAATCAAAGAAAAAATGCCTACCTACACCACCCCCACCGGCCGCATCCGGCAGAGAAGAAGCGCTGTAGGCACCCTCTCCTCCGGCAGGAATACCCTCACCGGCATCATAGACATTGGCATGATTTCCTCCCTGGCTCGGGAAGATCGGCTCTCCCTCCTCAAAAACTATGGCCTCGTCATCATGGACGAATGCCACCATGCCGGCGCCGAAACCGACGAAAAAGTGCTGGACCGGGTCGCTGCCTCCTACGTCTACGGCCTCACCGCCACGCCAAAACGAAGCGACGGTCAGGACAAACGCATACTCTTCCAGTTCGGCCCCATCCGCTACAAATACACCGCCAAAGACCGGGCCGCCAAACAAGGCATCGGCCATTTCATTTACCCAAGATTCACCCGCCTGGCCCACACATTTCCCCAGAAACCTACCATCCCCGAACTCTATGACCTCATCGTCAAAAGCCCCACCCGGAACGAGCAGATTATTAAAGACACAGAGCGCTGCATCAAAGAAGGCCGCACACCCCTGGTCATGACCAAGTACAAAAGCCACGCCGCCTTCCTCTTCAGCCGCCTCAAAGACAAAGCCGACCACGTCTTTCTTCTCCAGGGAGGCCAGAGCCGGAAAGAGAACGACCGCATCCGTGCCGCCATGGCCGCTGTTCCCCCTGATGAATCCATCATCCTTGTGGCCATCGGGAAATACATAGGCGAAGGCTTCAACTACCCCAGACTGGACACCCTTCTTCTGGCCATGCCCATCTCCTGGCAGGGAAACGTAGAACAGTACGCCGGCCGCCTCAACCGTGACTACCGGACAAAAAAAGACGTCATCATCTTCGACTACATTGACGCCCACATTCCTACTTTGGAAAAAATGTACCACAAAAGACTGACCACCTACAAAAGAATCGGCTTCTCCTTGAAAACCGACCTGACAGACACAGCCAATGTTCCAAACGCCATCTTCGACAGCACCACCTACCGGCCGGTCTACGAAAAAGACATCCTCTCTGCAGGAAAAGAAATCATCATCTCCAGCCCCGGCCTGGGCACCCGGAAAACATCCCGTTTCATCAAACTCATCCCGCCCCTCCAAGAAAGAGGAGTCAAAATCCAGATCATCACCCTGCCGCCGGACATCTACCCTGACAAAGCCAAAGAATGGGCCGAGAAAAACCAGCACCGCCTCGCCAAAGCCAGCGCCTCCATCCTCACCCTCCCCAACTGCCGCGAACACTTCGCCATCATCGACCGCGCTCTCTGCTGGTACGGCAGCATGAACCTCCTCTCCCAGGAAAAAGAAGAAGACAGCCTCATGCGCCTCACCTCCCCCAAGATTGCCGAAGAACTCATCCAGCTCACCGCTAAAGAAACCGCCTTCATGAAATAAAAAGAAGCGCCCTTCATCTTTAAAGCGCCTTCCTTTTAGTCCCGTCGCCTGCAGCGGCGCCCCTTCCACCACTGACGTGGTCCCCCCCCCACCCCCGAGTGCGGTGGGCAAGTTTTTTTGGGGGGTAGGGGCGCGGTCCCCTCTCCTCGCAAACAGTGCAGCAGCAAGTTTAATGGAGGAAAAAGCCACCCGCCACTACATTCCTTGCCCACCCCTTGCAAGGGGTGGGTGGCGAGCGCAGCGATGCCGGAAGGGGTCAGCTGCCTGCGGCAGCTATATGAAAAAGGCGCCTTTTATTTTTTAGGCGCCTTCCTTTTTAGTCCTGCAGCTTGTAGCGGCCTCCCCCTTCCACCACTGACGTGGTCCCCCCACCCCCGACTGCGGGGGTGGGCAAGTTGGGGTAGAGATGCGGTCCCCTCTCCTCGCAAACAGTGAGCAGCATGTTTATGGAGGAAAAAGCCACCCGGCACTACATCCCTTGCCCACCCCTGGACAGGGGTGGGTGGCGAGCGCAGCGATGCCGGAAGGGGTCAGCTGCCTGCGGCAGCTATATGAAAAAGGCGCCTTTTATTTTTTTAGGCGCCTTCCTTTTTAGTCCCGTCGCCTGCAGCGGCGCCCCCTTCCACCACTGACGTGGTCCCCCACCCCCGAGTGCGGGGGTGGGCAAGTTTTTGGAAAAGGAAACCACGCCACTACGCCTCTTGCCCACCCCTGTTCAGGGGTGAGCAAGGGACGCCGGGAAGGGGCAGCTTTTTTCTACCTTCTCTCTGCTATGGCTTTTTCTATTTCCATACAGACTTCTTTGAAGTGGAGATTAACCTGGCCATTATAGAAGCGAATGACTTTGATGTGACAGCTTTCTAGGAAAGCTGTCCTTTTCTTGTCATATTCCTGTTCTTTCTCGGTGTAGTGCTGGCTGCCATCCAGTTCTATAACCAGACGGATTACGGGGCAGTAGAAGTCACAGATATAGTGCCCTATAATTTTCTGCCTGTAAAAGCGGAGGGAATGTTTGCTGAGGTACAGGTACCAGAGCTTTCTTTCCTCCTGTGTCATGTTCTTTCGGAGTTTTTTTGCTCTTTCCAGCAAAGAGCGGTCTTCAGGCATTGTGGTCTTCTTGTTCATGGGAGCCTCGAGGAGAAAAATGGAAAATTTATAATGAGGAATGGAAAAAAGTAAATCCGGAATAGGGAACGGCGGTGTGCACCTAAAAGGATAAAGATGATAGTCGGAAATTGTGCCCGCTTGGCGGGCACCGGCCGCTGCGTGGCCTCCCCCTTCCACCACTTCGTGATCCCCCACCCCCGAGTGCGGGGGTGGGCAAGTTGGGGTAGAGATGCGGTCCCCTCTCCTCCCAAGTGCATGGCCAGCAAGTTTTGAGAGAAAAGCTACCTGGCACTACGCCCTTGCCCACCCCTGTTCAGGGGTGGGTGGCGAGCGCAGCGATGCCGGAAGGGGTCAGCTGCCTGCGGCAGCTATATGAAAGAGGCGCCTTTTATTTTTTAGGCGCCTTCCTTTTTAGTCCTGCAGCTTGTAGCGGCCTCCCCCTGAAGTGGTAAACTAAAATTGGACACAGAGGGGGTAATCTTTAGACATACAGTGTACACTGCATAGGCAGTGCAAAATAAGCACTGTACAGAGTGTCCCCCCTTTTACTGGACAGGAGGTTTGCCATGAAGTACACGAAAGAGCAAAGATTGGACATCGGACGACGAATTTACTACAGCGAAATAAGTCGGTATGAAGCCGCAGAAGAATATGGCATCAGTGAGCAGACCGCACGGAATTACATGAGAATGTATCGGGATGCCAATCGGCTGCCGCCCAAACGCGGACAGAGATCCATCAGCGCACTCTCTTTCAAGAAAGAGCCGGCAGAGCTGGATGAACTGAAATCTATGACAAAGGAGGAATTGATCCAGGAGCTGATTAAAGC
>DCJJ01000025.1:27602-28594 GCA_002320515.1 Dialister sp. UBA1703
AACTGTCAGGAGAAATCCCAGTGAAGATCCTATGTAAAGCAATGGGCATCCAGCGGAGTAGTTTCTACGCATGGAAGAAGCATCTTTCTCATCTTTCGGAAAGGGAGAAGAACCTTGCAAGCAATGTCAGGCTGTTTCAAGAATACCACTTGAAGTATCCATCGCATGGTTACCGCTGGCTGAATGCCAAGATACGCCTGGACAAAAACATTGTCCTGTCTGACCCCTATGCTCATAAGTGTTGCAAGATTGCGGGAATCAAGAGCAAGTCCAAGCATTACCGCTACAAGAAGGCTGGAGATCCGGCGCGAATATTCCCAAATCTGCTCCTGTCAGAGATGCAGATTGACGGGCCAATGCAGTGCATCGTGAGCGATATGACAGCGTTTTATGTGAAGGGCACCTACTACGAACTGACTCTTTACATGGATCTCTGGAACGATGAGATTGTCAGCCATTCCCTTTCGGCAAAGCGTGGCGACCGCATGACCTATATCAGTGGGCTGAAAGATCTGATTGTATGGAAGGAGCAACATCCGGAGCACCAAATGATTCTGCACACGGACCAGGGATCTGTCTACGCATCTAAGGCCTACAACGACCTGTTGCCCATGTACGGCATTATCCGGTCGATGTCACGTGCCGGAACGCCGACAGATAACGCTGCAATGGAATCTGTCAATGGATGGATTAAGGCCGAGATGTTCATGGACTTACACGTGACCGGTGAGAAGTCCGTCGCGGAAGAGGTGGATGATTACATCCATTTCTTTAACGAATATAGGCCGGCCTATACATTGGGCTACCTGACGCCGAAGCAGTACCGAGAACGCCATATTTCTAACTGCTGAACTTATTCAAGTTATAGTTGGCATGAAGTGTCTGTCGATTCCCGAGGCGATGTTAGAAGATTCACTGCGCCTTGTACAAGTATTCAATTTTTATGCCTAATTTTTTTAGTTTCGTGTCCAATTTTTGTTGACAAGTGCACC
>DCJJ01000126.1:0-4136 GCA_002320515.1 Dialister sp. UBA1703
GCTCCCCTACGAATCCAGTTCGCTGGAGTGACTCCAGTTCCCTTGCCACCCCACAAGTGGTGGGACAATAGGGGGAGGGGCCTACGAATCTTCCCAAGGTACTGGCAAAAATGCGGTATAAATGGTATCATTAAATTTGTAGCGATATGTGTTTTTTCTATGGGAGAGTATTCATGAAAGCTTATATCCGTATTAAACATACCGGGGAGTTTTATGATCCCAGCTGTTATTATGCCTATACGGGCTGCAGGGAGCTGGATGTTCCTGTGGTGAAGTATAAGGCGGTGTATTCTCTTACGGATAATGAACCTTCTGATCCGGTGATCGGCACGGTGTCGGATGTGAAGGTGGCGCTGGAGCAGTTTGGCGTGAAGCTGGAGCCTTTGGATTATCCTGATGAGCTTCTTCCTTTTACGGGCAGGAAAATCTGGAAGTCTACTCTCTTTACCATTACCAGTCACCCGGAGGACTGGCATGTGTTTGTGAAGCCGGTGGAGGATATCAAACGGTTTCATGGCACGGTGCTGGACAAGTCGGAGGATCTGATCAAGCTGGGCGGCGGTTTGGAAGATATCGATGTGTGGTGCAGCGAGAAGGTGCACTTCGTATCGGAGTGGCGTCTCTGGGTGCTTCATGGGGAAATGCTGGGTCTCACGCCGTATAAGGGTCGTTGGGATGTCTTTCCTGATGTGAAGGTGCTGGAGGCGGCGGTGAAGGCCTATCGGTCGGCGCCGGCCGGTTATGCCATTGATTTCGGCGTGACGGAAGAGGGGAAAACCCTGCTGGTAGAGGTGAGCGACGGATACTCTCTGGCAAGTTTTGGATTGTCTCCCAAGATATATATGAATATTCTGGCAGCCCGCTGGAAGGAGTTGACTTCTGCGGTGAAGGGGAAGTAAGCTGCCCCTCTGCATTTCAGGCACCGATGAGCGAGTGATTCTTTGTTTCTCTTTCTTTCGGTGCTTTCTTAGTCTATAAGGTGGTGCAAGGAGGATTATGGCCAGATTTAATAATGAGTTTGTACAGCAGTTAAAAGAGAATATCAATCTGGCAGACCTGATCGGCTCCTACGTGCCTTTGAAGAAGCATGGGCGGTACTATATGGCATCCTGTCCTTTCCATGGCCCGGAGCGGACGCCTTCCTTTGCTGTTTCACCGGACAAGGGGTTTTACTACTGCTTCGGCTGTCATGCCAGCGGCGATGCCATCACTTTTATGGAGAAGATGGAAAATCTGACCTTTGTGGAGGCAGTGGAACGGCTGGCGGAGTATGCTCATATGGAAATCCCGGAGCAGGAGGCGTCCCCTGAGGAGAAGAGGCGGGCAGCCAGGGCGCGGGAGCTTCATGAGGTGACGGAGCTGGCAGGGGCTTATTTCCACAGCTGTCTTACCAGGACGCAGATGGGAAAGGCGGGACTTGCCTATTTCAATAAGCGCCATCTGTCCATGGAGACTATCGAGAAGTTCAAGCTGGGATTTGCGCCGCCGGCCTGGCAGAAGCTGTACCACGATTTCACCACGAAGAAGAAGGTGGATGGAAATCTGCTGGTGGAGGCCGGGCTCTGCGCCAATAAGAACGGCCATTATTATGACGTGTTCCGCAACCGCTGCATGTTTCCCATTTGGAATCTGAAGGGGAAAATCGTTGCTTTCGGCGGCCGCGTCATGGATGACAGCAAGCCCAAGTATCTGAATTCGCCGGAAAGCGCGATTTTTAATAAGAGACGGCTCCTTTTTGCCATTTATCAGGCACTGCCCACTATTCGGGCAAAAAAGCAGGCCATCATGGTGGAGGGGTACATGGATGCCATTTCCCTTCATGCCCATGGGGTCACTAATGCGGTGGCTTCTCTGGGAACCGCCTTTACCATCGAGCAGGCCCGGCTTTTGAAGAAATATGCGGATGAAGTGGTTTTCAGCTACGATATGGATGCAGCGGGACAGAATGCCACCAAGCGGGCTCTGGAAATCGCAGGCTCCGTAGGTCTGAAGCTCCGGGTGGTTCATCTGGGGGAAGGGAAGGATCCGGATGAATTTGTGAACCTTCACGGCGGTGAGGCCTATCTGGAGGCGGTGAAGCAGGCGGAACCGGCTATGGATTTTCTTTTCCATTCCCTGATGAAGCAGTATGACAGCACTACCCTTGACGGGCAGCACCATATCCTGGATGATATGTTCTCCGTGCTTCTGTCTGCAGGAGACGCGTTCCAGCTGAATGCGTTCATCAAGAAAATGGCAAGAGCCATGCATATGGATGAAGGCATGATCCGAAGCGAGGCTTTGGTGTATGCCAAGAAGAACCGTTCCGATATGTATATTTCCCAGAGCGTTCCGGTGGAAAAGGAAGCGGTGGACCTGAATCCATTGAAGAAAAGGCAGCGGCTCCTGGAAGCCGGTTTCCTTAACTACTGTCTGATTTACCAGATGCTGCCGGATGGATGGGAGGAACTGTCCAATTATCGCTTCGCCGATGAATTTCACGGCCGTCTCTTCAGCCTGATGAAGGAAATGAAGGAAAAACAGCTGCCTCTGACTGCTGAAGCGGTGGAAGGCATGCTTCCCCGGGAAGATATCAGTCGTCTGGCAAAGCTTCGTATGGAAGGGGACCAGCCGGGCTCGGTGCCGAAGGAAGAATATATCTGGCCTATGAAGAAAATATATCTGCAGGAGGAATACCGCGTTCACACACAAAAAGTACAGGAACTGATGAGTACCGACCCGGAAAAAGCCCGGGAAGAGCAGCTCATCTGTATACAAATCAGTAAAGAAATCATGGCATTGAAATAAGGAATTCAGAACCATTCACCGGGGCGTCTTTGTGCGGGATGGCTGTTTCACCAAGGAATGAAGCAGCGTCGCCCGTATTTCCGCCTTTCTTAAGGGGGATTTGACTATGGCAGTACAGGATGAAAGATTGGAACAATGGATTGGAGAACTCACCGCCAAAGCAGGGGGCAGTGTGATTTCCAATAAAGACATCATGAACCTTGTGACAGAAAAGAATTTGAGCGGGGACGACCTGTCCAATCTCTATGAAGCCCTTCATGACGACCATTATGAGGTCAACTTTGATGTGGATGTATCGGATGAAGATCTGGAACTTCTGGAAGAGGAAGAAGCGCTGGAAACGGAAGAAACGGAATCCCAGCCGGTACCGGATCTGGACAATACTATGACCATCGACGACCCTGTCAAAATGTATCTGAAGGAAATCGGGGCGCTGCGCCTTCTGGACAGCGAAGAAGAAATTGTACTGGCCAAGAAAGTGGAAAAAGGCACACTTCCCGGTGCCACCGATGAGGACAGGGCAGCGGCCAAAGCCGCCAAGAAAGAGCTGGCGGACCGCAACCTTCGTCTGGTGGTGTCCATCGCCAAGAAATACCTGGGACGGGGCCTCCAGTTTCTGGACCTCATCCAGGAAGGCAATCTGGGCCTTTTAAAGGCAGTGGATAAATTTGACTATACCAAGGGGTATAAATTCTCCACCTATGCCACCTGGTGGATCCGCCAGGCCATCACCCGGGCCATTGCGGACCAGGCAAGAACCATCCGGGTGCCGGTGCACATGGTGGAAACCATTAATAAACTAAACCGCATTTCCCGCCAGTTCCTGCAGGAAAACGGCAGGGAAGCCACCAATGAAGAACTGGCCAAGGCCATGGGCTTTTCCGTTGGTAAAATCAGGGAAGTCAAGAAAATCGCCCAGGATCCCATTTCACTGGAAACGCCTATCGGAGAAAAAGAAGACTCCCACCTGGGAGATTTTATCGAAGACCATGAAGCCATCGCTCCCGACGACGCAGCTGGCTCCATCCTTCTCAAGGAACAGATCGACCAGCTCCTGCAGGGCCTCACGGAAAGAGAAAGACAGGTGCTGGAACTCCGCTTCGGCCTGAAAGACGGGAAAACAAGAACTTTGGAAGAAGTGGGCCGCTACTTCGATGTCACCAGAGAAAGAATCCGCCAGATCGAAGGCAAAGCTTTGCAGAAACTTAAAAAATCGGCCAAGAACCTCATGATTAACCAGTAGGGACACGCCCTTTCGGGCCTGAGGGCTGACGACCCTTCGGGCTGAAGTTTGACAGGCCTGCGGCGCGATGGAAATGCGGCCCCCTTTGGTGGCTGCGCCACCACCT
>DCJJ01000126.1:4169-4723 GCA_002320515.1 Dialister sp. UBA1703
TACAGCACGGCTATCACCGACTCACTGGATTCTCAGGTCTCTAACGTTCCCCTACGAATCCAGTTCGCTGGAGTGACTCCAGTTCCTTTGCCACCCCAGCAGAGCTGGGGGTACTATGGACGCTCAGCAGTGTGCCACATGGCTCTACAGGTAAGCATAGAGAGACCTATTCTGCCCTCTGAATAGGGGGAAGTCCCGCGAAGCGGGATAGGGGGTGGCCACCGGAGGTGGCCAATTCAGCAGAATGTTTAGCGTGAATTAAGTAGCAGGAAGGTAAGCACGTAACGCAGGTTCCTTTCTCAGAAAGGAGCTGGGCGAAGCCCTGAGGAACACTGGAAGATAGCTCCAAGCCACTATGAGCCGTCTTAGGCCCCTGCGGGGCCTCGGCCTTTTTTCAAAAATCCGCTATCCTCCGCCCTCCGGCGACACGTACGGCCGGGCATTAAGGTATTCGCTTTGTGTGTGCACAGCGAACTGGAGTCACACCAGCGAACATATTTTGAAGGAACGCAGTGACGCGCAAAATATTGTGAGTCGGTGATAGCCGTGCTGTA
>DCJJ01000073.1 GCA_002320515.1 Dialister sp. UBA1703
AGCCGCCCCGCCGACTGGTATTTACTGCCATTGGCAACACTTACTACGCGTACCGAGATCCTTCGCTGACGCTCAGGATGACAGTGGGAGGCGGTCCCCCCGCTCCGCGGCTGTCACCAGAGGAAGAATATCATCACCGATTCCACCACTACGAAGAGTACCACTGCGGCGTACATCATATAGATGGCTGTCTTGATATGCTCCGCTTTGAGGGGCCTGTCGGGGTCTCCCATGTATTCCCGGAATTCCGGTTTTCCTTCGTAGTAGTTGTAGCCGCCAAGGCGGACGTGCATGGCACCGGCTACGGTGGCTTCGGCGTATCCCCCATTGGGAGAAGGGTGCTTGGGCGCATCCCGGAGGCCTATTTTTTCCGCATTTTTCCAGTCCAGCCGGAGCATGGCCGCAGCGGCTACGAAGAGGAGGAAGGTAATGCGGGCGGGGATGTAGTTCAGTACGTCGTCCATGCGGGCGGCGAAACGGCCGAAGAAGAGATAGCGGTCGTTTTTGTAGCCCAGCATGGAGTCCATAGTGTTGCCGGCACGGTAGAGGGCCGCCCCTACGGGACCGAAGAGGAGGAACCAGAAGAGAGGGGAAATGACGCCGTCGGTGGTGTTTTCCGCAATGGTTTCCACGGTGCCCCGGGCGATTTCACTTTCATCCAGATTATCCGTGTCCCGTCCTACGATCCAGTTGAGTCTCTTTCTGGCTGCTGCCATGTCTCCTGCTTTGAGAAGATGGTAGATTTCCATGCCGTCCCTGGCAAGAGCCCTGGGGGTGATGGTGAAATAGAGCACCACTGCGCTGACGGCGGCGTACATGAGAATGCCCGATTTCACGGAAAGCCAGGTAAGGAAGCCCACCAGAAGGCCTACGGTGAGGAAGACCAGAAGGGAGGTCATCATGCCCCGGAGGAACATATTTCCGTCAGATGTCTTCTTTTCCGGGTAGAGCTTATCTTCGAAGAAGGAAATCACCTTCCCCATGAGCACCACCGGATGGTAGCTGCTACGCGGGTCGCCGTACACTGTGTCGATGACCAGCGCCGCCAGGGGGATGACGGCATTGAAGGCCGAATAAATGAGTCCGTCCAATTATTCATTCCCCAGAATCTTATAAAATGCGTCCATGTCGAAATGGTTTCTCACCATTTTGGCCAGACGGTCAAATTCGGACTCCTTGTACTCACGGTACTTGAACTGCACCGGCAGCGCAGGAAGCCCCTTTCTTTCGCGTAGGGCATTGATCACAGCGCGGCGCAGGCTGTCGTTGTCGAAAAGGCCGTGGCAGTAGGTTCCGAAAACATGGCCCTTTTCATTGATATAGCCGTCCCTGAGGTCCACCTTCTCCTCGCCTCTCTGCACGATATGGAAGAGGGATTTCGCCGGTTTCGTAAGGGTGGTCTCACCCATGTGGATTTCATAGCCCCGCATGCCGGAATCTTTGAAATCCATGCCCAGGAAGGGCAGGCTGTCGCAGTCGAAGGTGACCTGGTAGGTGTTCTTTTTGCCGTGCATGGATGTGGTGTAGGGCAGAAGGCCGAGACCGTCCACTTCGTCGTTCTCGCTTTCCACGTGGAGGGGGTCGCAGACCTTTTCACCCAGCATCTGGAAACCGCCGCAGATACCGATGACCGGCACCCCCTTTTCCGCCATTTCCACGATTTCCTTTGCGTAGCCCTGGCGCTTCAGGTACAGCAGGTCTTCGGTGGTGTTCTTGCTGCCCGGCAGAAGGATGAGGTCCGGATCGCCGATCATGTCCCCCTGCTGCACGAAGCGGAGGTTTACATCCGGTTCATGGTTCAGGGCATCGAAATCGGTGAAATTGGAAATCTTCGGCGTCTGCATGACGGCGATATGGATATCCCGCATCACATGGTCGCTGGGAAGATCCTGCAGGGACACGGAGTCCTCATCGTCAATGCCAAGATCATCCAGGTAAGGAATGACGCCCAGTACCGGAATGCCCGTTTTTTCCTTCAGGAACGTCAAAGCCGGTTCCAGAAGGGTAATGTCGCCGCGGAACTTGTTAATCACAAGACCCTTCACCAGCGCCCTTTCCTCCGGTTCCAGGAGCTCCAGAGTGCCTACGATGGACGCGAGAGCCCCGCCTCTGTCAATGTCGGCAATGAGGAATACAGGCGCATTACACTCTTTTGCAATACGCATATTTACGATATCATTCTTCTTCAGGTTCACCTCGGCCGGAGACCCTGCCCCTTCGATGACAAGGGCATCATAATGGGTTTCCATGTAGTCAAGGCTCTTCTTCACTGTTTCCCAGGCCCGCTGGCTGTAATTGTTCTGATACTCGGAAGCGCTGTAATTTCCTACCGATATACCCAGAAGAATGACCTGGGAGCAGGAATTTCCTGTAGGCTTCAAAAGTACAGGATTCATCTGCACGATAGGAAGGGCGCCCGCTGCCTCCGCCTGGGCCACCGTAGAGCGGCCGATTTCACCGCCCGACAGGGTGACATAGGAATTCAGCGCCATATTCTGGGCCTTGAAAGGCGCGGTCTTGTACCCGTCCTGGGCCAGAATACGGCAGAAAGCAGTGGTAAGAATGCTCTTGCCCACATGAGAACTGGTTCCCTGAAACATGACTCTCTTTGCAATTTTTGTCATTATAGCTCCACTCCTCTTTCTTTGAGCTCCATAGTAATCCCTGCAATGGAAAGGTATACCCTGTCGGCCCTCTTGGCCACATACTGGTTGGCCAGACCCACAAGATCCCTGTATACCCGGCTCATGGCATTGGCAGGAACAATGCCCATTCCAAGCTCATCGGACACGAATATGATTTCCTTATCGGAAACAGAAGAAATCCGGTCAAACATGAGGTCCAGATCCCGCTCCAGCTCCTGCTGCAGCGTCGTGAGATCCGACACCCCCAATGTTTCCACCGTAATCCCCTTCATATGGTCCATAAGAATGTTATTCACATACATGGTTATGCAGTCAAAAAGAATGGCATCCGCTTCCTCAAGGATATGCCCCATCTCCTTCCCTGCTCCATGCATCACCTCGAAAGTCCGCCAGTCCACGGGACGGCGCTGCCGGTGAAGAATCACCCGGTAGCGCATCTCATCATCCAGAATCTGGCTGGTAGCAATGTATCCCTTCCTTTTCCCTGTGGAATGATACATCAGCTTCTCCGCAAACTCGCTCTTCCCGCTTCTGGCTCCGCCAAGAACAAGAAATATTTTGTTTTTCATGTCCTTTCATCACCTTCTTCTATACTATTTCTGACAATACTACCCCTAAATAATAACATAAGTAATCTAAGGCTGCCATAAGAAAGTGGCAGTGGCCGCTTCGCGGCCCCCTGGTTCAGAGGGGAAGGTCCTTAAGTTTGACAGCCGCTTCGCGGCTGAGGGTGATTACGCCTTTGGACACACCTTCAGCGTGAAGGTTGACGGGGCTTCGCCCCGAGGGTTGTGGCCGCCTGACGGCGGCGGGTTATATTCGCTTCGCTCAGGGGGCGACAGCGGCTCCGCCGCTGAAGGTGGTGGTGGCGGCTTCGCCGCAATTTTTAAAGTCAGCGTTACGGGACTCTCTCCCGCCCTCATCGTCATTCTGACCCCAGGCGAAGAATTCTGGTACATGTAGATAGTGACACTTACTAGTCCACTAGTCCACTAGTTCACCAGATCACTAGCCCACTAGCCCACTAGCCCACTAGCTCACTAGCCCACTAGCTCACTAGCTCACTAGCTCACTAAAGAATACCGATCGGCGGGAAAGTCGCCTTTCGGCGATCACGTCAGCATAGAGTATCATTTCGCCCCTTACCTACACCCCCGCGCCACTTCATGGCCCTCTCCTCCACGGGAAAGCGTCTCACGTGGTTTTCAGGTCGCTAACGCTCCCCTACAAACCACGTTCGCTTGCCACCCTAAAGGGGCGCAAGGCGTTACGGGACTTGCTTTTGTGTCATCAGTGCTGCATGACGAAGAGCCAGAGCCTCCTTTCTCTGGAAGGCAGAAGCCCTGCAGAGGGCTTCTGAGCCGGGCTCTTATTTGAGCATAGTCTGCACATAAAGCGAACACCTTAATGCCCGGCCGTTGGTGTCGCCGTCAGGCGACGGAGAATAGCGGCCTTTTGAAAAAAGGCTGAGGTCCTGAAAGGCCTAAGATGGCTCATAGTGGCTTGGAGCTATCTCCCAGTGTTCCTCAGGGCTTCGCCCAGCTCCTTTCTGAGAAAGGAGCCTACGTTACGCGCTTACCTTCCTGTTATATAGTCACGCTAAGCATTCTGCTGAATTGGCCGCTGCGCGGCCACCCCCTATCCGTCTGCGCCGGACTCCCTCCACGGGA
>DCJJ01000156.1 GCA_002320515.1 Dialister sp. UBA1703
GAATTTTTATCCAATCGACCTCATAAGTTTCCTTAAATAGCTTGCTATTCGCGTCGACTTATTCCTTGCATTGAATAAAAATTCAAGAATGAAATCCGATAACGATTTAATCAGCGCTTCCCTAGCGACCTGAGAATCGTGTGACACGCTTCACATCGTGGCGAAGGTGGTGGCGTCAGCCACCAAAGGGGGGCGGGCCCATAAGGCCCGAAATTAAACAGGGCTTCGCCGAAGGCCTTGAGGGTTCTCAGGTTTAACAGCGGCTGCGCCGCTGAGGGTTATGGAATCGCCCTTCGGACGATACATATAAAATCAGCGTTACGTGCTATCCTTCCTGCCTCTCACTGTCATCCTGAGCGCCAGCGAAGGATCGACGGTCGACCAGTTAAAAGGAAGGCCCTTTTATGGGCAGACTAAGGGCCAACTTTAGCCGACTTGCGCATTCTATACAGAATGCGCACAGTACGGAGCATATGAGACAAATGGCATTAAATACCGGTCAGCAGGAAGGCCGCCTTGCGGCTGACCCCTTCCGGCTCGCTGCACTCGCCACCTTCCCCTGAAACAGGGGTGGGCAAGGGATGTAGTGACGCGGTTCCTTTTTCCTCCATAAACTTGCCCACCCCCCCGCACTCGGGGGGGGTGGGGGACCACGTAGTGGTGGAAGGGGGAGGCCGCCGCAGGCGGCCAGGACTGTGAAAAAATGTTCAATCATTTCTTCACAGCCTCCTGATTTGACTCTTTCGTGAATAGCCGCCAATGGCGGCGCCTTTGCTGCGCAAAGGCCTATCCTCAGCCCTGTCGGGCAGCTCCTTCCAAAGGAAGGGCTGCGTTATGTGCTTTCCCTTTCTCCCCACATGAACGCCAAAAGCCTAGAATGAACCGATTGTATCGATAAATTCTAGGCTTTTTATTTCATGGAGCCGGCAACAGGATTTGAACCTGCGACCTACGCATTACGAATGCGCCGCTCTACCAGCTGAGCTATACCGGCATGGACATATATATATTACAGGAGTAGCCCCTGTTTGTCAAACTGAATTTTCTTTCGCAGTTCCGCTGAGCTCCTATTTTTCTAAATAAAAAAATCCGCCCACCGCGGATAAAAAATGGAGCGGGTGAAGGGAATCGAACCCTCGTAACCAGCTTGGAAGGCTGGCGCTCTACCATTGAGCTACACCCGCATAAATGGTCGGAGCAGCAGGATTTGAACCTGCGACCCCTTGGTCCCGAACCAAGTGCGCTACCAAACTGCGCTATGCCCCGACAACGTAATTGATTATACCAGCAGTCCCCTATTCTGTCAATGGACTTTTTAGAAAAAATATCTTTATGTTTTCTTTTCAGCCTGTGGTATAATAATAGCAGTGAGACAGCCGTTTATATATTCCTTGGCGAGGAAACGGCTCCCTCAATATTTGTAGTATTTGAAGAAAGCCTTCCCGCAGCCTGGACAGGCTTTTTTCATGCACTAATTACTTAGACATGATTGTGGCAACAAGAATTCCGAAAGCAATCATCAGAGATAATGCTTCGTACATATTCATAGTGCCACCCCCTCTCCACTTTCATTTTGAGGGGTAAAGCCGTGCAATATAAGCCAGCTGTCTCACCATAAACGATTATATCATATGATAAAGAAATAATGTTCTTGTATTTTTTATTTCAACCTGTGGTATAATAACGATAGCGAGACAGCCGTTGCATATTCCTTGGCCAGAAGGAAACGGCTCCCTCAAGTTTGTAAGATTGAAGAAAGCCTCCTTAAGCCTATGGGTAGGCTTTTTTCATGCCTTATTTAGACATGATTGTGGCGACTAAGATTCCGAAAGCAATCATCAGAGATAATGTTTCGTACATATTCATAGTGCCACCCCCTCTCCATTTTCATTTTGAGGGGAATAAAAGCCGCGCAATGCAAAGAGCTGCCTCGCCATCGTTATTATACCATTACAAAACATTTTACCAAAGAAAAATCCCGGAGCTCCCCGACAGGGCCCTCCGGGATTTTGATTTTAATAGTCTTCATCCCAGGCGTTGATATATACCGGTTCCAGTTCCATCATTTTCTGCTGGTCTTCAGTGAAATGCTTTTTCAGAATCACTGCTTCATACACGAAATCCCGGAAATAGGCTTCTGAGCACACAAAGTACCCGTTGTCCCCCACGTCCTTGCCCCAGGAGTTTTCGATTTTCCAGCGGTCCGGATTTCCTTTTTCATCCAAGTGCACACCGGTGATAAGCATGGCGTGGGTGGCGGAGCTGGCACCGTATTCGAGGCGCTTTCCTTTTTCCATGTCCATGGAGAAACCGCCCAGCAGGTCTTCATACCTCACGCTTTCCGGATCCCACACCCCTTCTTTTCTGGCGCCTGCCGCACCGGCATCGCAGGCAAACCATACCGCTTCGCCGGCCTTGAGCTGCTTCACGCAGAGGTCTTCCATGTCATGGCCGGTGAGATTCAGGCCCCGCATGTCCCGGCCCACCATGTTTTCCACCCCATGGAATGCAATGACCCGGCCCAGGGGCTTGTCAAAGGTGGGCTCATTGATGACCGCCATGTAATCCTTCAGGGAAATGCCCACATATTTCCTGTAGAATTCCAGCGGCGTGAGGCCCCGGTCCTCATGGAAATTGTTGTCCTTATCCCTGTAGGTGAAATCAAATGTCCTCACCGGTTCACCGAAGGCGATGCATTCTGCCCGGTACACCTCTTCCAGCATTTCCGCCTTTCTGGCATAGGGGTCTTTTCCTGTCTTCACCAGCTCCCGGAGTTCCATGGCATCTTTACGGAGGAGCCGGTTCAGCGTAGAAACGAAACGGTCAGTATGGCCGGACTGATAGGTTTCCGGCTGCACCTGCTTAGGCACCACACCGTACTTTTCCACCAGATCCGCCGCTTCCGTCCAGTAGCCGCCGTCGCTCATGCCGCGGAGCACATACTGCATAAGCTGTCCCTTCACCGGCGCATCTGCATTTGCAATCACCATTTCAAGGAAATTGTTCGCTTTCTCCAGCTTGTCATAGAAGGAAAGGTAATTCTGGGACAGCTCAAACTGATCCAGATGGCACTTTTCTGCCACCTTTTCCCTGAGAATGTTCAGCGCCGCAAAGAGCCAGCAGCGCCCAGACTGTTCCTGGGCCGTAATCCCCCGGGTCTTCACTTCCATTGTGAAGGCCCCTTTCAGGGCCGCTCCCTTCCCAGGATGATAGGCCAGATTCATCATATCCGTCTTCGCCAGAGTGCCATGCAGCACCTGGGCATTTTTATCTGCTTCATAGGATTGACGAAATGTCTGAAGCAGGGTATCTGAAATATCTTTCATCATATTCCTCCTTTGGGCCGCTTTGCGGCCCGGATTCAGATGGTTCATAGGGTTGTGGTATCGGCCTTACGGTGCACAGCGAACACATTTTGAAGGAGCGCTAGCGACGCGCAAAATGTAGTGAGTCGTTTCCCCTTTAGGGGGCGATGAGTTTTATAATCAGCGTTACGTGCTATCCTTCCTGCCTCCCACTTGTCATCCTGAGCGCCAGCGAAGGATCTCGGTAGTTTAAGCATATGAGACAAATACCAGTCGGCAGGAAGGAGCCGTTTGGCGGTCACGCCAGCATAGAGTGTCAATCCGACTTACAGCCTCCTACGCCCCTGCGCCGCTCCGCAGTCCTCTTCTTCATGGAAAAGCATGTCACTGGATTCTCAGGTTGCTTCACTCCCCTACGAATCCAGTTCCCTTGCCACCCTAAAGGGGACGCAAGACGTTACGGGATTTGCGTTTGTGTTACCAGTTCTGCATGACGGAGTGCTATATTATCCTTCCCCAGTAAGAGAGTGTCACTTAAAGGGCGGCACGATCAGTTGAGAAGTCACTAGCTCACCAGCTCACCAGCCCACCAGCCCACCAGCCCACCAGTTCACTGATTTACCTGATTTCCCACCCGTGGCAGGCGATTTCGATGACCGTTTCACAAGCCTTTAACAGCGAAGGTATGGGCAGGTATTCGAAGCGGCTGTGGAAGTTGGCACCGCCGGTGAAGATGTTCGGGCAGGGCAGGCCCTTGAAGGAAAGCTGGGCACCGTCGGTACCGCCGCGGATGGGAAGTTCCACCGGCGTGACGCCCACTTTTTTCATGGACTTTCTGGCCAGCTCCACAATATCCATGTGGCCGTCCCGGATAATGTCAAGCATATTGAAATACACATCATGAAGTGTCACTTCCACCGTGCCTTTTTCGTATTTCTCATTCAGGAAATCGGCCATGCGCAGCAGATACTGTTTCCTCTTTTCAAATTTCGCCCGGTCATGGTCACGGACCAGCATATCCAGCCTGCATTCCTCCACAGAGCCGCTGATTTTATAGACATGAAAGAAGCCTTCCCGGCCTTCCGTGCATTCCGGTTTCTCCCCTTCCGGCAGCAGGGACTGCCACTCAGAAGCAATGGAAATGGCATTCACCATTTTGCCCTTGGCGTCTCCCGTATGGACGCTCCGGCCGTGAATCACCACCACCGGATTGGCGACATTGAAATTTTCATACTCCAGACCGCCGATTTCGCCGCCATCAATGGTATAGGCAAAGTCAGCGCCAAATTTCTTCACATCAAAACGAAGGGGGCTGCGGCCCGTTTCCTCATCCGGCGTGAAGGCGATGCGGATTTTCCCGTGCTTTATCTCCGGATGGGCCAGAAGGTACTCCATGGCGCTCACAATAGCCGTCACCCCCGCCTTGTCATCAGCTCCCAAAAGGGTGGTGCCGTCGGTGACGATGATATCCTGGCCTTTGTATTTCAAAATTTCCGGGAAATCCTTCGTCGAAAAGAGGATGTTCTTTTCCTCATTCAGGCAGATATCCTTCCCGTCATAGTCATGAACCACCCGGCTTTTGATGGGACCACCGGGAGCATCGGGGCTGGTATCCATGTGGGAAATGAAACCTACCACACTGCCCTCTGCGCCGTTAGCCGGAAGGGTGGCCATGACATAGCCGTTTTCATCCAGACTCACCTCTGTCAGCCCCAGCTGCTCCAGCTCCTCCTTCAAATGACGGGCCAGCACCATCTGCCCCGGCGTACTGGGGTACACCTGGTCATTGTCCTCGTCGGACTGGGTGTTATAGGAAACATAATCCTCAAACCGTTTCAAAATCTTTTCTGTATCTAATTCCAAAGGTACCACCTCTTATTTTTATTTGCATCCATCATATACCAAACAGGAGGGAACTGCAAAGGGGGCGCCTGCAGGCGCCCCCTNNNTTGACGGGGCTTCGCCCCGAGGGTTGTGGTGGCGGCCATTGGACAGCGCCTTTGGCGCTGAGGGTTCAGAGGGTTCAGAGGGTTCAAAAGGTTCAGAGGGGAAGGTGGCGGCTCCGCCGCAGTTTATAGCCCCTTCCCCTGGAAGGCAGAAGCCCTGCAGAGGGCTTCTGAGCCGGGCTAATATGTGAGCATAGCCTGCACATAAAGCGAACACCTTAATGCCCGGCCGTCGGTGGCACCGTAGGCGCCGAAGGAACAGCGTCAGTTCTTTTGCTAAAAAATACGGACCTATCCTCAGCCCTTTCGGGCAGCTCCTTCCTAGGGAAGGAGCCTAACGTTACGTGCTTTTCTTCCTGCCTTCCACGCAAAAAGCCCCGCGGAGCGGAGCTTTTTGGGGAAACAGTTATTTTTCCTTTTCATCCTCTTTGATAACCCTTACGCGCTGGATGGTGGGTCTGCCATTTCTATCCTTGCGGATGGTATCAATGCGGATATACTTCATTTCGCTGCTGAATTCTTTGGCCAGCCTGTCCAGGGTGCCGTCCTTGTTCAGGGACGGATTAGCAGCGGCGCCGGCCATAATGGCCCGGTACACAATGGCTGCGAATTCATAGCGGGTCATCATGCGGTCGCCGGCGAAGTTCCCGTCAGGATAGCCGGTGAGAATGCCGGCCTGTCTCAGCCGAGTGACATACTCATAGGCCCAGTGGTTGGCCGGTACATCAGGGAAGAGATCGTCACTGCCGGAGAGCTCACCGGCATTAACGCCGGTAAGCTTATCAATAAGGGCGCTCTGCTGGTTCACCACAGCTTTCAAGGCAGCCACGTCCTTTTTGAGATCCTTGATTTCCTTGGCCATGGCCACCCGGGAGGTGGACACATGGTTGCCCTGGCCCAGTTTCACACTGACGCCGGCATTCACCATATTTTCACCGCCACCGAAGGAGCCGCCCACGCTGAACATGGTGTCCTCGTTAGGCCGATAGAATGCACCTACTGCAGCTGCATTGGCATCCTTGTAATGGCCGTAGCCGGCGGAAAAGTCCCATTTGTCATCAGGATCAAAGTCCAGCGGATGGAGAGCCGCCAGAGCTGCCGCATTGGCGCCCACACGGTTCACCCGGGTATCCAGCTTGTTCACTGCGTAATTCGTAGCATTCAGCTGGCTCACATTGACTGCATCATCCGGCGCCTGGCCCGGTGCCACATGGTGAATCTGGTTGCCGCCCATGTTGACATTGCCGTCCTGAACGGTGATATTGCGGCTGGCATCGCCGGTATGGATGGTGAGGCCACCGTTGTTAATAGTCGTGTTGCCCGTGGTGACGCTAGTGAGACCTGTCAGGTCTTTGGCCAGACGGACGTTCAGCGTATCATCGGCGTCTTTTACGATACCGATATTGTTATCACTGCTTACATCCTTGGCACCGCCCTGGATCTTCAGGGTATCGCCCAGGCCTACGGTCACATCCTGGCCATCATCGCCCTGGAAGACCCGGCCGCTCTTCACCTTGTCGCTGACCGTCTTCAGCTGGTCTTCCGTGGCGGCCCGGCCGTTCTGGATGTGTTCACCATCCCAGTTCCTGTTGTCCAGGCCGTTCAGGAAATTGCCCGTGGCCGGGTTCTTGTCCCCAGCCCCATTGGCCTGTTGGCCCAGGGTCAGGGTCTTGTCTCCGGAACCGATGGTCACCTGGCCATTGGAGCCATGGATGGCCACCTGCTTATTGGGATCGTCGCCCAGGGTGATATCATCGTTCAGGTTCACCGTATGGTCATCATTCACGGTGATGTTCTTGCCGTTCCTGGCCGCAGAAGCCTGAGCTTCCTGCTGGGCCAGCTGCTTCACATCCCCGATGCTGGCCGCATTGTTGTCGCCGGCATCGGCATACTGTTTCCCATCGATGCCGCTGGCGATGTTGGTGATCTGCTTGGATCCGCCGTTGATACCCTGATTCGTAATGGTGATGTCACCGACTTTCACCTTGTTGGTATCCACTCCATTCTGATTGATGGTGGTGTTCCCGGCTTTGACACTGCCGTCATTACCAAGATCCACATCTTTGTTCAATCCCACTTTGATGGCGCCGTTGTCAATGGAGGTCTTGATGTTGCCTGCTTTTTCTACAGACCCATCAGTTTTGTAAGTGGTATTGCCCTTGATCTGGATGGCCTTGCCGAGGTCCTGTTTCACAATCTTATCATCGCCTTTTTCATCAGAGGTCAGCGCAAAACGGTCAGCGCAAAACCGCCGCCCTGTGTCTGATTCGTGATGGACCCGGCAATATCGCGGAGCTGGCCTTCCGTGGCGGCACGGTTTTCCGTCACATGATCCTTATCCCACTTGGTGTTATCAAGACCGGTGATATAGTTGCCGTTGGCCGGATTTTTGGTATCAGAATTAGTCTGTCCGCCAATGGTGATTTTCGTGTCACCGCCCACCGTGACTTTGGTGAAGTCCGGGGTATCGGTCATGACGATTTCCAGACCATCTTTGGTTGCATTCTGGCGGACACCCAGATTCTTGGTGGATGCCTTGGCTACAGCGTCTTTATCCAATCCTCCTTTAATGGATAACGTTTCATTCAGCTTCCGGGTGACTTCCTGGTCGTCATTACCAACGAACTTCAGACCGTCATCCATGGTAGCGACTTCATAGGTGTTGTCGCCGCTCTTGTACTGGATGCGCGGAGCCTGCTCAATGATCGTTTCCTTGCCACTGGAGTCCTTGACAGTAGTCGATACATTCTTCGTACTATCCAGCGTCGGGGCTTTGAGGTCCGTCGTGATGTCGATGGAGATACCATCCTTGCCCGGCGTACCGTCAGCACCCTTCGGGCCGGTCAGGCCGATATGGCCTTCACCGTTATGGCCGGAAATGGAGACCGCATCTTTGCCGTCCGTTCCGGAAATGCCGACTTTGCCGTCAGTTCCGTCAGCGCCGTTCGGGCCGGTGATGGAAACGCCGTCTGCGCCATCCTTACTGGTGACGAAGAGGCCGTCTTTGCCATCTTTGCCCGGCTCGCCATCGTGGCCGATGACAACGGTGGTGCCGCCCTTGGTTTCCACAGTGACTTTGCCGTCTTTACCGTCCACACCCGGCTCGCCCTTCTGGCCGATGGCCAGCTGGTCGTTGAGCTTGATGTTGTAGGTCAGCACGCCATCGCTGTCTTTCTTAGCCGCAATCATCAGGTTGCCGCCGGTGGAATCATAGTCGCCGTATGCGCCGACCGTGGCGCTTGGAGTAGCTTCGGCGGGGTTGGACTTGTCGTTCACTGTAACCACGGTGCGCTTGCCGGCGGCAGTGGTGGCATTGCCGATGGCTTTGCTGACCTTGGCCAGCTGGTCTTCCGTAGCCGCCCGGCCGCTGACGTATTCCGGATTCGTTACATTCCAGTCCGTGTTAGACAGGCCCGTTGCATAGCTGCCGGCTCCGGCCTTGTTGCCGGAAGGATTGGTGCCATCCCTGGTCATATCCAGGGTATCTCCGGCAAACCAGCCGATCTGGGCTTTTCCGGCGGTCAGATTGCCGTTTTCTCCCAAGTTGGGCGTATTGACCAGCTGGATGGTCAGTTTGCCATCTTCCAGCTCATTGATGCCGATATTGTTCTCTGTCAGCTTGCTCTTATCTGCACCGCCTACGAACTGGAGCTGTTCATTGAGCTTCTTGGTGATGACTTTGTTGTCGTCGCCAGAAAATTTCAATCCGTCGTCCAAGGTGGCTACGGTATGGCTGCCATCCTTACCATCTACTTTATCCTGGTCGTTCTGGTAAACGATGCGGGTGATGTCCTTGCCATCCACGCCGGGTTTGCCAGTGGCCCCGTTTTCACCGGGCTGGCCTTTTTCGGTGCGGATGATGGTGGTGGTAATGCCTTCTTTGCCATTCTCACCTTTCACACCATTCTTGCCGTTGATGCCGATGGTGCCGGCCTGGCCGACTTCGCCATCCGCACCGGCTACACCATCCTTGCCTGCCTGACCCACGGTGACGCCGTCAGCAGAGATATTCCTGTCCATGAGCACATGGATGGTGGTATTGCCATCTGCATCCTGTTCCACAGAAGTCAGCAGGTTCTTGCCGGAATAGTCCTGCAGATTCTTCGTACCGGCACCGATGACATTGATGGTGCTGCCCAGCTGGTTGGTCACCGGGTTGCCGCCGCCATCTTTCGCCATCTTGTTGGCGCCGAACTGGAGAACTTTGCCCAGTCCTTCAAAGCCGCCGATGGTGATGTCGCTGGCATCCGTTCCATCCCCATTCTGGACCCTCAGAGTCACTGTACCGTTTTTCGTATCAACCGTATACTTGCCATCGGAACCAGCTACCGGGTTCTGCACCAGATGGAGATCATGTTTCAGTACATTGCCCAAATCGATGGAAATCTTTTGGGGATTGCTTTTTTCATCCCTGTCATTCCGGGTCAGTTCCAGTGTCTTCCCATCATCAGTTACCGTTCCATTTGTCACATAATAGTCGTGAAGGCCAGTGATTTCAATATTTGAGGTCTTATGGTTTTCTGTCAGGGTAAGTTTTCCCGTACCATCATTGACCGTAGGCTGACCATTGTCGCTACCGCCATCAGTGTGATAGGCCACTTCCCCGCCAGTAACGTATACATCATCGGCAACGGTACCCTGCTTAATGTCGTCCGCGACTTTTTTCAGCTGGTCTTCCGTAGCCGCACGGCCGCTCTGGATTTTGTTGCTGTCCCAGTTGGTGTTCTTTAACCCTGTAATGTAATCATTTTCATCCGGGTTGGCACTGTCTCCCCCAGACTGTTTGCCAATCACGATGCCGCCGCTGTAGGTGGTACCGGTCTTGGCTCCGCCTACCCGCACGGTATTGAACCGCACATCGTTGGCGGTGGCAATGGTCACGTTATCCGCGTTGTCTTTATCACCGGCAATGGTGATGTTCTGGCCCTGGATAAGATTGACCTTCGGGCTGTCCGGTGTCACGGCTTTCTGTTTCTTGCCGTTCACATCCAGCTCCCAGCCCTTGTTCACTGTGTCGATCACCGGCTGGACGGTGCTGCTGGCGATATTCTTCACATCGCCGATATTGGCGCCATTGCTGAGCGTATTATATTCGTAAGTCTTATTTCCCTTGTCATCTTCCGTGATTTTAGAGGCACCACTGCCCATATTGTTGACCTGGTTATCTCCAAAGGCTACCTTGTCTCCCAGGACAATCACATTTTTGCTGCTGTCATCGTCTGATTTCCTGATGGTCAGGCCCTTGTCATCCATGGTAGTCTTGCCTGTCTGGACGGACTGCAGGTCTTTGAGGTTCTTGGCCAGTTTCACCGTCAGGGTGTTGGTGCCATTGGAGACGACGCCGATGTTGTTATCAGTGAGATTGTCTTTATCAGTTACGCCGCCGTTGATGGTGGTCTTTTCGTTCATCTTGCGACCAAAGCCGGTAGTATCTTTCGTACCGCCGGTCTTGATGTCGCCGGCATAGATCTGGCCGTCATCCATGGTGGCCAGGTCGTGGATGATACCTTCGCCGTCATGGTAGTGGAGGCGGACCATGCCGGTGCTGCCATCGGCCATGGTGACGTTTTTGTTTGGATTCAGACTGGCATCCCGGTAATGGGCATCCAACCGGGCAGAGGCGGTATTGCCTGCCTGGTCCTTGGTGGTGGTATCCTTCGGGCTCAGGTTGACGCTGGTAGCTGTGACAATGTTGAACGTCGGGTTCTCATCCATCTTGATGGTGATATCCCCATTGTTGGCAATCTCCGTGGTCAGGTTCGTGGTGGCATAATGACGCGAAGTATCCGCATCGTTTGCCTTGATGGAGATCGTATCGCCAAGCTGGCGGTTCACGACCTTATAACCCTTGTAGTTGTCCGAGGTGTTATTTGCATCCTTTGTATTGGTGGTAAAGCTCAGGCCCTTGGCAATGGTATCTGCGTTATTCTTGATATTGGTAGCGTTGTTAGTGATGTTACTGGCATTGGTCGTCACATCACCGGATACCGTTGCCAGCTCATCTTCGGTCGCTGCACGACCGCTGACATACTCCGGACTCTTTGTATCCCACTTCGTGTTGGTCAGGCCCGTGACATAGTCGCCTGCATCGGCATACTTACCGGTCTCAGCGCCGTTCTGGGTAGTCTTGAGCGTGCCTGCGTCCGTATGGCCGATTTTGGCCGTGCCGGCCGTGACCGTGTTGAGGCCCGTGACATCCCGGTTGAGCTTGATCTCGAGCTTGCCCTTCTGGGTAATGTTGCCCTTGTCGTCTTCCACAGCCGGAGTGGCCACGACGCCGATATTGTTGTCGGACAGATTATTGGTATCCGCACCGCCGGTAACGTCCATGGTGGAATTCAGCTTGTGCTTCACCACCACTTTCTCCTGCGTGTTCGGCTTCACATTATCGCCGGCGTAATTGATGCCATCGTCGAGTACAGCAATGGTGTGGACGCCCTGGATTTCGCCGCCGTTGCCGGAAGAGGAAATATAGTACATACGGGTGATACCATCGTTGCCATGTTCCTTAGAGTTCTGGGTGTATACATGAACCTGGGACAAGTCGTTGTTAATCAAATGAAGTGTGCCGCTGCCCTGATTATCCGTACCAATTACAGCTCTTTCCTGCTGATCCTTGTTGTAGGTGCTGATATGGCCATTAGAAATGGTCACTTTTTCATTGTTCTGTCCTTCGGATGGATTGGGATTGTAGAAGGTAGCACTGTCAAAGGTCGGAGTCTTGCTGACGGCCACAGTAATGGTCTTGCTGTCCTTGGACGTGGAGACAATGGCATTGTCCTTGCCCTCGAAGTCCAGGGTATCGCCGTTGAGGATGGAGCTGGAAATACTGCCATCGTTCTGGGTGGTGACTTTGAAACCCGCTGCCTTGAGCTGGGCCACATTGACGGCATCCGTATCCTGGGAACCTGCAGCCACGCCGGTGATCTGGCGAGTCAAGGTGCTGCCGTTGCCGACAGCGATAGCATTAGCACTGGAAACCCACGCCGTAGATTTATTGGTGGTATCTCCCTTCGTCAGCATATCATAGCCCTTGGCTCCGCTCTTGCGGTCTGCCACTGCCCCGCTGCCCAGGGCCACGCTATCCTCCAGTGTCGCCTGGGCGTCCTTGCCAATGGCGGCGGCATTGGTGGCTGTAGCCGACACACTGCCGCCCAGGGCGGCCAGAGAGTTCTTGGCGGCGGCGATGGAGCTAACACCAAAGGCCGTGGAGGCTTCGCCGGAAGCAATGCTGTTTTCGCCCCAGACGGTGGCATTGGCATTGCTCAGGATATGATAGCCATTGGCACCGGCGTTGGCCTTTTTCAGCGTTACGTTCGTAAGAGCCGTATCACCGACTGTCACTTTACCGTCGGTTCCAATAGTGGCAGAGCGGATATCGCCGCGATAGTCACGAATATAGGTATTACCGTCATCCCCCTGCAGCAGCACATAGTTATGCGTCTCGCCGCCGGGTACGGTGTAGGTTACGGATTTTGTATGGCTGCTGCCATCCGTATAGGCCAGATTTCCCCGGGCGTCCATCTTTTCCCGGGAAAGTTCGATGGGATTGCCGTTCTCGTCTTTGACCACACGGCCTTTGGCATTGGTCTTGTAGATGATGTTGGTATAGGCACCGTTATCATCCAATACTGCACCGGCTACGTTGTCGGTGCCAAAAGCTACGGTGTTCATGCCAGCGGCCACGGTGCTGTTGCCAAAAGCGGTGGAATATTCGCCCAGGGCTTCCGTACGGTTGCCGAAGGCAGTGGAACCATAATTGTTGGCCCTGGCTTCATTGCCAAAGGCCGTGGAATTCTGCCCGGAAGCTGTTGCCAACTGGCCAAAAGCCGTGGAGTTGGCACCGGATGTGGTGGTACGTTCCCCAAAGGCGGTGGCCCGTTTCTCCTTGGCCGTGGTCTGCCAGCCAAAAGAAGTGGCATTAGCCCCGGAAGCCGTGGTCCGTTCCCCGAAGGATACCGCATTGTCCCCGCTGGCCACGTTGTTGGCCTGCTCGGCAGTAGTATCCGTTTGCTGGCCGCCAAAAGCCAGGGCATACCGGCCCATTGCCGTACCGTACTGGCCTATGACCGTAGCGCCATAGCCGTCAGCCTTGGCACCATAGCCTATGGCAACAGCGTTTTCACCCGTAGACTTGGCGCTGACGCCGGCGGCAAGAGCATTGCTGCCCTGAGCGCCGCCGTTACTATAGTTGGTATCGGTATCCGTCTTTACAGAGTTGACGCTGTAATCATGAACTGTGGTTATATCCGCAGCTCCTACAAATGCCATGCCCATCAGTGCCGCCATGACAGCAGCAGTTAAAGTTCGTCCATATTCTCTTCTTATTTTGGGAGCTGGAGTACCACTCCCGCTGGATTTGGCCAGTTCCGAAACTACTACGTAGCAGCCTCGTGCTTTACTGAAAATGATTTTAAATATTTTATTCATTCTATCTCCTCCATTAAAGTGACTCACGCCTGTCATGGAGAAAATCCTATGACAAAGCCGTGTTTTTTTTATTCAATCAGATATATGTATTTCTCTGCTTTGCTGACTGATACCCGTAGTCTTCCGATAATAATCTCCTTTTTACTTTTATATTGTTATGAAAGAGATGAAGTTATTTACCTTTGATTACTTTTTGCATACAAAAAGCAGGAACGAAGCCGGCGCCCCTTCCGGCTTCAGTTCCTGCGTATTTATAGACTCCACTGTCTCGGGAAGGGTCATGGATTCAAAGCATTTGATTTCACAGAAATCTGTATGCACCCCAATGCTTTGGGATTTCTGACAAAACCGACAGTTTTCGTCATCCTGTTTTCTTCATGCATACAAATACCGGAATACAATCAGCGCGCCAAGAATCGAAGCTTCCCTGAAGGATGAATCAATGCTATCCTTTGCGTTAAGGATAGCATTAAAACGCGAGTGAATCAATGTATTAGCTTTTATAACGTAACAATTTATGTCTTTTATGCTCAAAGAGCAATTACTCATTCATAAAATTTACTTTTATGGAGATAATAGCTGGCGGTCCCTGCCCCTATTCCCGCTTCTTCCACTGAAAGGGCAGAACGGAGAAATCTCACTCCTCAAATGACAGAAACGCCACTCCGCCTCGTCATTTCGACCGTAGCCGGTCAGCCGCCAATAGGAAAGCCTCTTATTGTGCAGGCTAGAGGCCAACTTCGGCTGACTTGGAAACTCTATGCAGAGTCTCCACAGAGTGGAGAAATCTCACTCCTTGATGGTACAGAGAACATTGGGGCAGGAGATCTCTCGGCTCTGCGTATCAATAGTTACTAAAGGTTTTGCCATCCATACCGGCACGTTCCCCCGCTCGAGATGACGATAGCGGCGGGCCGCATATCATCATATGACAGTAAAAAAGACTGCGAAGAAATGATTGACCTTTCTTCACAGTCTTTTTTGATTTCCTGTATCAGCCTACGATGTTGAGGGCGTATACGCTGTATTCTTTTTCGAGGGCTTCTGCTTTCTTGCTGATTTCGATCTGCAGGTCGGAGGCGGTGTCATAGTCATCGGCTTCGAGGGCGTCTTTCAGTTTGGTGCAGAGGGACTTGCCTGTCTTGGTGTCTTTGATGAGTTCGTATTTCTTATCAAGGATGTCTGCCCAGCGTTCTTCGTCCAGTTCGTCTTCGCTTGGGAGTTTTTTGAAGCCTTTGACCAGGGCTTCGGTGGCCGGGATGATGCGGTCGATGAGTTCGTTCTTCCAGCGGTATACGATGGAGGCTACGAAGGAGTCTACGATGGTGGCGCTCAAGGTGCCGCCTGCTTCGATGACTGCCACTTTGTCGGGATTGGCTTTCATGGTCTTTACGTTTTCCCAAACGGTGGCCGGCGGTTTGCCGAAGGCTGCGTCTCTTTCTTCCTGGGTGAAGTCTTCGAATACGTTGTCTTCGCAGCGATAGGCTCTGCCTTCTTCCAGGTAGTCTGCTTTTTCGCCCGGTTTCTTGGAGAGTTCTGCCAGGAGTTCTGCCGGAGTCTTGTCTGATGTTACGGCGTAGGTGATGCCGTCAAGGGCGGAGAGGAAGAGGCAGGAGGCTGCCAGGTAGGTGTTGGTGAAGGGGTTCGGTGCACGGAGTTCGAATCTGGTGGCTTTCGGGTTGTCGATGTCTCTGACAAGGCCGATGAGGATGGTTCTGTTACGAGACGGAACTTCGGGGTTGTGGCCCAGGGAGGTGACGATGCAGACCGGTGCTTCGAAGCCCGGTTTCAGGCGGTTGAAGGCGTCGGTGGTGGAGGAAACGAAGGGGTTGGTAGCTTCGTAGTTCTTCAGGATGCCCATGATGAAGCCATAGCCTACGGTGGAGAGGAAGTCCGATTTCATTTCGGTGGGAGCCAGGAGGTTGATGGTCTTGCCGTTTTTCAGGGTGGCGCAGATGCCTACGTGGGTGTGTTCGCCGCTGCCGGCTACGCCGATAATGGGTTTTGCCTGGAAGGAAACGTCGAGGCCGTATTTGCGGAATACTTCACGGATGATGATGCGGGCTTCCAGTTCGTTGTCTGCTGCCTGGAGGGGGTTCATGGAGAATCTCCAGTCCAGTTCCAACTGTTCGCAAACGTCTACGGTGTGGCCGGCGTCGTCAACTTTCGGTTTGATCCCGCCCACTTCTTTGTGGCCCATTTCCACGCTCATGCCGCGGGCGTCCAGTTCTTCGATGGCTTCTTCCATGGCGGTACGGACGTTGCCGCGCATTCTCTGCCAGTACTGTTCCTGCAGTCTCTGGGAAATGGAGAGGTGCTGGATGGTTTCTTTTTCACTGGGGGTCTTAACCCAGAATTCCAGTTCCGTGCCGATGGTGAATTCAATGTCAGCGATGTCATCGAAAGGTACGTCTTCCATACCCTTGACTTTCCTGCCGCCGGCGAGGAGGCCTTTCAGCTTGGCAGCTACGAAGGCACAGGAGTCTTTCAAAATGGAGCGGGAGTCGATGAATTTGCCGTTGTGGAGGAGGAAGCATGGAATGCGGAGGGTGCCTACGGGACGGCCATTATCGTAAATATTGTCTTCGTTGTAGTCGATGTACCAGTTCACAGAGGGGTCGGCCACCATATCTACCCGGGCATCGTTCAGGGTGGCGATGTTCATGAGGACTACGGAGGAGCCGTCAGTCTGTACGGCGGTGCCGGCGAAGAAGTCGTCGTAGTTCTTGAGGAACAGTTCAATCGGTACCTTTTCATCGGTATCGTTGCCTGCCAGGTCGATGCCTACCAGGGATACGAAGCGGATTTCCGGATGGGTTCTGAGAAGTGCCAGTACGCCTTCTTTGCCAAATTCACCGGTGGGAATATAATACAGTAAGTCCTTGTTCATTTTGAATTCCTCCTAATAATAATATTTTGAATATCCTTGCAATCATGTCCGGGACTGTCCCCCTACGGATATATTTCCGGGAATCCCAGGACTGATGAGAAATACCTCTTTTTCCAGTTCTTCATCATTTTTCCCTCCTATATAGATGGATTTTTTATATATTCGGAAATAGAAAATGACCCATCCTTTGTAGGAATGGGTCATCATTGGCCTGATGTTCAGCTTTATGAAATCGAATCAGTCGAGGATGTTCAGAGCGTACACGTGATATTCCTTTTCCAGGGCCTGGGCTTTTTTCATCATTTCCAGCTGCAGGTCGGAAGCGGTGTCGTAGTCATCTTTTTCCAGCGCTTCTTTCAGCCTGGTGCAGATGCATTTTTCATCGTCCAGATCCTTGGCCAGTTCCACCCTTTTGGCTTTGATGGATTTCCAGCGTCTTTCATCGATTTTATCATCATTATCCAGTTTTTTGTATCCTCTCACTGCCGCTTCCACGCCGGGGATAATCCGGTCGATGAGCTCGTTCTTCCAGCGGTATACGATGGAAGCCAGGAAGGAGTCCACAATCTTTTCGGAGAGTGTGCCCCCTCTGGTGAGGGCTGCCACTTTATCGGGATTGGCTTTCATAATCTTCACGTTTTCCCAGACGGTGGCCGGCGGTTTGCCGAAGGCTGCGTCCCTTTCTTCATCGCTGAAGTCTTCGAAAACGTTTTCTTCGCAGCGGTAGGCTCTGTCTTTTTCCAGATAGTCTGCGTCTTCTCCCGGTTTCTTGGAGAGTTCTGCCAGAAGTTCTGCTGCCGACTTGCCGGATTTCAGGGCATATTCGATGCCGTCCAGGGCGGTGAGGTAGAGGCAGGATACGCAGAGGTAGGTATTGGTAAAGGGGTTCGGAGCGCGGAGCTCGAATCTCGTAGCTTTCGGATTGTCAATATCCCGGATAAGGCCCATGAGGATGGAGCGGTTGCGGGACGGTACTTCCGGCGTATGGCCCAGGGAAGTGACGATGCACACCGGTGCTTCAAAGCCCGGTTTCAGACGGTTGAAGGCGTCGGTGGTGGAGGAAACGAAGGGGTTGGTGGCTTCATAGTTATGAAGGATGCCCATAATGAATCCGTAGCCGATGGTGGACAGGAAATCGGATTTCATGTCTTCCGGCGCCAGAAGGTTGATGGTTTTGCCGTTCTTCAGGAGGGCAGCAATACCTACATGGGTATGTTCGCCGCTGCCGGCTACGCCGATAATCGGTTTTGCACGGAAGGATACGTCAAGGCCGTTCCGGCGGAAGACTTCACGCACCACGATGCGGGCTTCCAGTTCATTATCTGCTGCCTGCAGGGGGTTGGTGGAGAAGAGCCAGTCCAGTTCCAGCTGTTCGCATACGTCGAAAATATGGCCATCGTCGTCGATTTTGGACTTGATGCCCCCTACTTCCTTATGGCCCATTTCTACATGGAGGCCCCGGGCATCCAGTTCTTCAATGGTCTGTTCCATGGCGGTACGGACATTGCCGCGCATACGCTGCCAGTACTGTTCCTGGAGGCGCTGGGAAATGGAAAGGTGCTGCACCGTTTCCTTTTCACTGGGTGTCTTCACCCAGAATTCAAGCTCCGTGCCGGTGGTGAATACGATATCCTGGATTTCAGAGAAGGGGAAGTTTTCCATGCCCTTCACCTGGGCACCCAGAAGCAGTTTTTTCAGTTCTTTTGCCACATATTCGCAGGAGTTTTTAAGAATGGAACGGGAATCAATAAACTTGCCGTTATGGATAAGGAAGCAGGGAATCCGAAGGGTTCCTACAGGAAGTCCCGTTTCTTCCATCACATTATCATCGTTATAATCCACATACCAGTTCACCGTGCTGTCGGCTACCATGTCCACCCGGGCATCGTTCAGGGTGGCGATATTCATAAATACTACGGAAGAGCCGTCTGTCTGCACAGCTTTGCCGGCAAAGAAATCTTCATAGTCCTTCATGAAAATCTCGATGGGGATTTTTTCATCGGTATCATTGCCTGCCAGATCGATGCCTACCAGAGACACGAACCGGATTTCCGGATGCTGTGCCAACAGGGAAAGAACCCCTTCCTTACCATATTGACCGGCCGGAATGCAGTACAACAATTCTTTGTTCATTTGAGTCCTCCTAATAGACTTAAATCGTTCCATTTTTTTACATTTATAAATCCCTATGTGTTTCAAAAGAAAATGACCCATTCCCTAAGGAATGAGTCATCTTTGACGCAGCATATGAACTTATGTAATAAGAATACACCACGTGTCTTACTTTTGTCAAGCCTTTCTGCTCAGGCCAGCAGTTTGCGGACGATCCCATTGATCATCTTGCCGTCTGCCTTGCCTTTGAGCTTTGCCATGACCGCTTTCATCACAGAACCCATATTTCTCTGCCCAGGATCCAAAGCGTCGATTGTTTCTTTCACAATCTTCTCTACTTCTTCTGCAGACATTTCTGCCGGCAGGTACTTTTCCAGTACTTCGATTTCCGCTTTGGTCTGTTTAACCAGGTCTTCTCTTCCGGAACCGGCAATTTCAGCAAGGGTTTCCTTCCTCTGCTTTACTTCCTTCCGGAGAACGGCAAGAACCTGATCATCATTGAAGTCAGCGTGTCCGTCGTCGATTTCAGCCTGCCGGATATGAGCACGGGCCATGCGGATCGTGTTCAGAGCAAGCCTACCTTCTTCTTTTGCTTTCATGGCTGTCTTCATGTCAGCCATAAGCTGTTCTTTAATTGACAAAACTAATCACCTTACAACCTGTCATTACTTATACTTACGTTTTCTTGCGGCTTCAGATTTCAGTTTACGTCTTACGCTGGGCTTTTCATAATGTTCACGTTTTCTTACTTCAGAAAGAACCCCGGCTTTTTGGCAGGAACGTTTAAATCTGCGAAGAGCACTATCAAGAGATTCGCCCTTTTGAACTTTGATCTCAGACATCTATATCCCTCCCTCCCAATAAGACTGATGGGGTGCTATTGCACACTTATAAATTATAAATTACATTGCCCTATCTGTCAATTTATTTTTTTGAGAGGGTAAGTGTCAAGTTTTCCTCGGTAATTCATTTGACTGTCGATGATTACTATCTCCGTGGCTTCGGTTTTATCAGTATTTCTGTATAGCTCTGG
>DCJJ01000157.1 GCA_002320515.1 Dialister sp. UBA1703
GTGGCGTCAGCCACCAAAGGGGGGTGTTGCTTTCCCATCGCCCGCCAGGGCGGTTGTGAAGGTTTTATTAATAATGGTGCCCCTTATTTCCAAAAGAGCGCCCACCACGGTCTTTGCCCCCTGCGCGACAGCGACGCAACCCTTGGCCCGTGCGCTAGGGAAGCGCTGATTAAATCGTTATCGAATTTCATTCTTGCGTTTTTATTCAATGCAAGGAATAAGTCGACGNNNTGAAATTCGATTCTGCGAATTAATCAGTGCTTCCATGGCACAGGGCCATATGCCCCTCAGCCGCGCAGCGGCAGGCCCCTTCGGGAATACCGACCCCGACCCCAATCCCGATCCCGATCCCAACCCCAATCCCGCCGCAGGCGGCTCCCCAATCCTCCAAAATGCAAAAAACTCCCCCACAGAGTTTTCCACTCTGCAGGGGAGTTTATTTCTTCACATGATCCGATCAGTCTTTGTACTGCTCCGGAAGTTCGGTAACTCTTGCCACGCCGGAAGCAATGGCTGCTTTAGCAACTGCCTTTGCTACTTCGTAGGGGACTCTTTCATCGAATACGTCTACCACTACGTGATCCGGATCCAGGGTGCACTTGGTGGCCAGGTCTGCCAGGGCGTGAGCGGCTGCCAGTTTCATTTCTTCATTAATCTGACGGGCTCTTACGTCCAGGGCGCCGCGGAAGAGGCCCGGGAATACGGAGGAGTTGTTTACCTGGTTATGCATGTCGCTTCTGCCGGAGCCGTAGATGAATACGCCCTTTTCCTTGGCTTCTTCTTCCATGATTTCCGGTACCGGGTTTGCCATGGCAAATACGATGCTCTTGTCGGCCATGGTCTTGATGGCGTCGCAGTTGAATACGCCGGGAGCGGAGCAGCCGATGAGTACGTCTGCGCCTTTGACAGCGTCGGCGAAAGTGCCCTGTTTGTTTTCAGGGTTTGTCTTCTTAATCAGTTCCAGCTGTACGCGGTCCCGTTTGCCATTGTCATAGAGGATGCCTTTGGAGTTGAGGATGGTCATGTTTTCCGGTTTTACGCCGTCTTCCAGAAGGAGGCGGGCAATAGCAGTGCCTGCTGCACCGGCGCCGTTCATGACGACCTTGATTTCATCGATCTTCTTGCCGGTGACTTTGAGGGCGCCCAGAAGTGCTGCCAAGGCAGCGATGGCGGTGCCGTGCTGGTCATCATGGAATACGGGGATGTTCATGATTTTCTTCAGTTCGTCTTCAATGTCGTAGCATTTCGGAGAGGAAATATCTTCCAGGTTGATGCCGGCGAAGTTCTTTTCCAGAAGTTTTACGGTGTGGATGAATTCATCTTTATCCTTGGTGTCAAGGACGATGGGGATGGCGTCGATATTGCCGAATCTCTTGTAGAGAGCGGATTTGCCTTCCATAACTGGCATGGCAGCAGCTGCGCCAATGTCGCCCAGGCCCAGGACGCGGGTGCCGTCGGAAATAACAGCGACTACATTGCCTCTCCAGGTCATTTCCAGGGACAAGTCTTCATCCTTCTTGATTTCCAGGCAGGGTGCGGAAACGCCGGGAGTGTATACGATGGCCAGGTCATGGCCGTCTTTCATGTCCGCATTGAGGGCGGTTTTAATCATCTGGTGCTTTTCTTTACGAAGAGCAGTGGCTTCTTTCTTCAGTTCTGCAGTATCCATTCTTTTCCTCCTTGTAATAAAGAATACAATCAGTCTTTAATGGCAGGCATGTTCCTGCCATTGAATATTTCATACATTTCCTGTTTCAGCAGGCGGCGGATTCTCTTCTGTTCCCGGGGACTCAAATCCTTTTCTGTCATATCGAAAAGGTAGTTGTCCAGTTTGAAATCGTGGAGAATCATTTTGGTATGGAAAATATTTTCCTGATATACATTGACGTCGATCATGTCATAGGCATGCCGGAGTTCCGGTGCCATGTAGTTCTGGATGGAATTGATCCGGTGGTCAATGAATATTTTCTTTCCGTTCACATCACGGGTAAACCCTCTGACGCGGTAGTCAGTAATGACGATATCCGCCTCGAAGGAACGAAGCAGGAAATTCAGCGCTTTCAGCGGCGAAATCTGTCCGCAGGTGGATACGTCGATATCCGCCCGGAAGGTGCAGATGCCGTCCTGGGGATGCATTTCCGGATAGGTATGGACGGTAATGTGGCTCTTGTCCAGATGGGCTACCACATCCTGCTTTTCCACTTCCTCCTCCGCAATGAGCATGGTCACGCTGGCGCCCTGGGGATCATAGTCCTGCTGGGCAATATTCAGCACCTGGGCGCCGATGGTGTCGGCTACCTTCTGGAGAATGCCGGTGAGCCTCTCCGCACTGTACTGTTCGTCAATATAGGCGATATACTTTTTCCTCTCCTCTTCCGTGCTGGCATAGCACACATCATACATGTTGAAGCTGAGAGTCTTCGTCAGGTTGTTGAAACCGTAAAGCTTAAGCTTACTCCTTTTCATGAAGTAAACTGACACCTCCCTGTATTCCTTCTGATGGAACATTCAAATTATAACATAAGGTTACATATTTTTAAATAGGCCGGTAACAGGTATACCTTTTAAGTATCAATAAGTATAGGCTCCATGACTTTTGGTCACCTGTTACATTTTTGCATTTTTCAGCTTTTCCAGGAGCGCCCTTAAAGCCCTTCCCCGGTGGCTGATTTTATTCTTTTCCTCCATAGGAAGTTCCGCCATGGTCTTTCCGTAGGAGGGCAGGTAGAAGAGAGGGTCATAGCCGAATCCTCCTTTTCCCTGGTAGAAATCGCGGATAATGCCTTCGCAGGTGCCCTCCGCCGTCATTTCCTTCCCGTCAGGCCATGCCAGAGCCACTACGCACAGGTAGCGCCCTTTCCTGTCTTCTCTTTTGTAAGGCTTAAGGTCTTCCACCAGTTTCCGGTTATTAGCCTCATCATTCCCGTGGACGCCGGCATAGCGGGCGGAATAAATGCCCGGCCTGTCTCCCAGGGCATCGGCAATGATGCCGGAATCGTCGGAAAGCACGGGATAATTCACAGCCTTCGCATAATATCGGGCCTTCAGCAGCGCATTTTCCTCAAAGGTAGTACCCGTTTCTTCCGGTTCCGGCACATCCGCTATTTCCGCCACAGGCACCGCGTCCCATCCGATTTCCGAAAACGCCTTCTGAAACTCCCTGATCTTCCCAGCATTGTGGGTTGCAAGTACGATTTTCATAAAAACCTCCTACAAGGCCGGATGACCCATCATCATGCCTACGGAACTTCTCTTCACCAGACGCCATCCCTTTTCCGCTTCCGCCAGACGGGAAACAGACTCCCTGGCTGTCCTGCTGATTTCATCCATTTTTTCTCTGTCCGATACAGGAAGGGGGATACGGAGAAGGCGAGACAGGGTAAAGGCATAGTCCTCCCCGTTCCTCATGGTTTCCAGGAAAAGGCGACCCACCGGGCCGTCCAGATAGAGTTTCAGATACCAGGGAGTATAGAAACCGGAACTCCGAAGGCCGAAGACCCCTTCTCCTGCCACATATTCCTCCCCTTCTGATACCGGGAAGAAATGAATTTCTCCTTTGTATAAGGCAAGAACCAGATCCCCACCCTTAAGCAGGGTCCCCTCCTTTCCCTCATCCCAAACCGCCGCTCTCAATTCTTCCGTTCGGATTTCTGAATCCGTAAGGGCGGAAGGTGTTAATATCACATGACGGCCGGCCGGAAGGATTTCCTTCTCTACGCTCTGGAATTCCTCTCCCAGAGGATGCTCCATCTGAAGGATATTTCCTGCCAGAATGGCCTGGAGAGCAGGCACAGCATTGTAGGCATACACATCATAATTCCATTCATCCGCTTTTTTGAAGGAGGAATCGGAAAGCTTCATCTGATTCTTGAAAGAACACTTTCCATCGGTGAACCCCATATTTCCGATGAATACCAGGTCTGCCTTCTTTTCAAAACCAAGGAAAGCATATTCCCTCTCCCCTACAGCCAGATCGTAATAGCCGGAAAGGCGGCCGCTCTGAAGGATGTCATTTCTCACACCTTCCATGGGGCCTGAAGACCTGGTAAAGGATTCATAGGGAACCACCCAGTCCATCTGCCCTTCCTCCGAAAGAAGGGGCAGGAGCTGCTTCTCCTCTTCCCCAGACTCTCCCCAGTGGAAAATGTAATCATACCGCACCTCATCCTCAGCAAGTTCCCCGGTCAAGAGGAAACGGCAGCGGGGAAACAGAAGCTGCAGCCTTTTCTTCCAGACCGGACTTTTTACCACAAAGGCCAGCCGCTTGTCCGACAGATGGTCCCACAGCCTTGCGGCATAGGGAAGGTAGGACTCCGCACCGGAAAAAAGAACCGTCTTCCCCGACTCAGCCGCCCGCTCTTCCCCATAGGCCACAAGCGCCTTCATTTCATCACCCAAAGGAGAAATATCCGGCGCAAAGACCATGGGATCCACCCGAAGGGCCAGAGTATACACCCTTACATAAGTGTCTGCATCCCCTTCATACATCCCCAGCTTATCCGCCGTTTCCTTCATATTATTATATAAATCTTCAATGGAAATACCGTACTGCTGGTTCGTAGGATTTAAAAAAAGGACATAATCCAGATACCGCGCCCGCATGATCTCATCAAAAATGCGATCCGACGGCACGCCATACCGGGCAAATGTCTCTGTAGCATCATGTATATCTTCCCTTGTCATGACCGGAATCATAATATCCTCCTCTTATATAATGTAATCTCATAAGATATTATACGACATGGGCCATGAAAAAGGCTACTCTAAAAAAAGGGCCGCGTTGCGGCCCCTTTTTAAGAGGGTTCCCTCCCCCATTTATTGTCCCACCGCTTGCGGAGGGAAGGTGGTGGCGCCAGCCACCAAAAAAAGGGGGGGCGGGCCTTTCGGGCCCGAAGGTTGCAGCCGCCTTCGGCGGCAGGTTGTTTAGAAGGGTTGTGTTTCAAGGGGCGAAGGGAAGATTCTTAAGTTTGACCAGCCTGTGGGGCCACAAAGTGGCCCGGGTTCAAAGGGTTCTGAAGGTTCAAAGGATTCAGAGGGTTGTGGATTGCCGCTTCGCGGCAATGATTATAAAGTCAGCGTTACGGGATTTGCATTGTGTCACTATGACTCCTCGTCATTTCGAGCGGTTGTGCAAGCCGGTATGATTCCATAAGTTCATGGAACCGGTGAAACGGAGCCGAGAAATCTCCCTGCAGAAAGCTGCTTGTCGATTGGTCAGCCGACTAAAAGAAAGACTCTTATTGGACCGGCGGCGGTTGAAATGACGATATGAGGCTTACATCATTTCCCATTTCCCCCGCCCCACACTTTCACCGCAAGAAGGGCCATCTTTTCATAGCCTTCTTTATTGGGATGAATACCGTCGGTATACCATTTTTCCTCCGGCGGGAGGGCTTTGGTGAAATCCATAACCCGTATCCCCAGGTCTTTAGCCAGGGCACGGAGGAATTTCTGATAATCCAGAAGATCCCTTTTATTTCTCTTAAAGGATCCCGCCTCCTGCCAGCCCGTTTCCACGCTCATTTCCGTAAAGAGAGGAGGGATGCCCAGGGTAAGAGGAATTCTTTCGGAAAGCCTTCCCAGTTCTTTTTCCACCCTGTTTTCCAAAACGGCAAGGCGGATACCGAAGAGGATATCATTGGTGCCGCCCATGAAGAAGAAGCCCTCATCTTTTCTGACCCTGCCGGAAGCGGCGGACAGGCTGTCCAAAATATCGCCGCACAAACTTCCGCATACGCCGTGATTGTAAAGGGAAATCCCCTTCAGCCCCTGATTTGCCAGTGCCACCCACCCCTGTCCGGGCAGTACGCCATAGCCTTTGGTCAGGCTGTCACCAAAGCAGTGAATCATCGAAATGTTTCTGTTCCATAAAGCGCTCATGATTATCACCTCTCCTTGATTGTAGCATATATGGAGCCCCTGCGTGGCCCGGGTTCTATGGGAAAGGTTCTTAAGATTGACGGGCTGCAGGCTATGTTCACTTTACCCCGTCTGATGTCTAATCCCTGCCATCTATCTTCCCCAAAATAAAAAAGCCTCCCGAAGGAGACTTTTTTATTTCATCCATTATTCATCGATGGTGACCGGTTTCTTAGGTTTGCTGAACCCGTGGATTCTTTCGATAACAATGAAGAGCATAGGTACGATGAAAATCTGGAAGAAGGTGGCCGACAGCACACCGAATACGACGGCGATACCCATTTCAGAACGGGAGTTGGAGCCGGCGCCGGTAGAGAGGGCCAGGGGTACGTTGCCCAGAATGAAGGCCAGAGAGGTCATGAGAATCGGGCGGAGTCGGATCTGGGAGGCTTCGATGGAAGCTTTCACCACTTCCATACCGCTGTCTACGCGGACCTTGGCGTATTCGACAATCAGGATGGCGTTCTTTGCCGCCAGACCGATGATGGTCAGAAGACCGATCTGGAAGTAAATGTCGTTATACACGTTGAAGGCAAAGGCACCGAGGCAGGCACCGAAGAAACCTGTAGGGATACCAAGGATGACGGAGAACGGGATTTTCCAGCTTTCGTAGAGGGCTGCCAGTGACAGGAATACGAAGAGCATGCCCAGAGCCAGTGCATACACTGTCTTGCCGCTGGCTTCCCGTTCTTGGGCGGAGGATTCGGCGAAGGCGTATCCGTAGCCGTTTGGCAGGGTTTCCTTCGCTACTTCTTCCAGTGCATCCAGAGCCTGGCCGGAGGAGTATCCGTCAGCCTGGTTGCCGCCGATCTTAACGGCAGGGAAGTTGTTGTAACGGGTAATGACTGCAATGGCGTTGGATTTCTTAGGTGTAATGAAATTGGAAATCGGCACCATGTTGCCTTTGTTGTCCTTCACCATGAGGAACTTGTTGTCGCTTGGACTCATGCGGTACTGGGTATCTGCCTGGGCCACGACTTTGAAGTTACGTCCGTAAATAGTGAAATCGTTAATCTGTACAGAGCCGTAGTAGGCCTGAAGGGCGGTGAAAATATCACCCACGTTGACGCCGTTTCTGGCAGCCTTTTCTCTGTCGATATCGTAGTTATAGGACGGGGTATCCATGCGGAAGGTGGTGTAGGCCATCTGGATTTCCGGGCGCTGGTTAGCAGCTGCCAGGAATTTGCCGATAACGGCCTGCATGTTTTCGTTGGAGTCGCCGCTCTTGTTCTGGATATAGAGGGTAAAACCGCCGGAGTTGCCGAGACCCGGAATAGGAGCGGGGTTCAGGGCCATAAGGGTGACGCCGGGATGGGTAGCATTGAAGGCAAAGGCCTTTGCCATGACGGCAGGAAGCTGTTTGTCCTTTGTTTTACGTTCATCCCAGGGCTTCAACTTAACGAAGGAAAGACCTGCATTAGGCTTCTGACCACCGGAAAGAATATCCATGCCTACTACGCCCTGGGTCACTTCTACCGCCGGATCCTCACCGATATATTTCAGGAATTCAGTGAGGTACTGGGCGGTTCTGACGTTCACAGCACCTTCCGGCAGCTGCAGTGCATTCAGGAAGAAACCATTATCTTCCTGCGGAATGAAGGCCGTAGGCAGTTTCACAAACATGAAGACAGCCGCAATGAAAAGGGCAAAGAGCACGCCCAGCGGTACATAAATGGCATGGGCCAGTTTCCGGAGAATCATGCCGTAGATTTCAATCATACGGTCAAAGCCGTCGTTGAAGCGGTCCCACATACGGTCGATTCTCCCCTTATCCGCTTTCTTCTTGGCCGGTTTCAGAAGGCCGGCGCAGAGGGCCGGTGTCAGGGAAAGGGCGGTGAAGGCGGAAAGAATGACGGAAACCGCAATAGTCAAGGCAAACTGCTTATACAGGATACCCATAATGCCGCCAAGGAAGGCAACCGGTACGAATACGGCAGCCAGCACTACGGCTACGCCGATAACCGGGCTCTGCACCTTCTGCATGGCTTCCACCGTAGCTGCCTTCGGATCAAGGTTGTTGTAGCGCATTTCGTATTCCACCGCTTCGATCACTACGATGGCATCATCTACAACCAGCCCGATAGCAAGAACCATGGCGAAGAGGGTCAGGGTATTAATGGTGAATCCAAGAATTTCAAAGGAAGCAAAGGTGCCAAGAAGGGATACAGGCACCGCAATCATCGGGATAAGGGTAGATCTCCAGTTCTGCAGGAAGATATACACAATGATAGCTACCAAAAGGAGGGCTTCCACAAATGTTTCAATAACTTCCTTGATAGAAGCGTAAATGAAATCGGTATTATCCATGTTGATGACATATTTCATATCATCAGGGAAGGATTTCGCGTCTTCCGCAAGCTTTGCCTTGATGGCACCGATGGTCTGTACCGCATTGGCATCATCGGTCAGGGAGAAGGCTACGGCGGAAGTTTCATAATTGCCTGCTCTGGAAATGAAGTTGTAATCCTTTGCATCCAGCTCTGTACGGGCCACATCCTTCAAACGAAGAAGGCTGCCGTCATTGTTGGTACGAAGCACGATATTGCCGAATTCTTCAGCAGTCACCAGACGACCTTTGGCGGTGATGACATACTGGAAAGGCTGATCCATGGAAACAGGCGGCGCGCCGATATTGCCGGCGGCAATCTGTTTGTTCTGGTTGGATACGGCAGCAATGACTTCGGCGGCGGTGATATTGTTCTGCGACATTTTGGATGGATCCATCCAGATACGCATGGCAAAGTCGGAACCGAATTCCTGCACCGTACCTACGCCTTTGATGGATTTCAGTTCATCCAGGTAGTTCATGCTGAAATAGTTTTTCAGGAAATTCTTATCGTAGGTGCCGTTAGGAGAATAGAAGCTTACCACCAGGGCCATATCACCGGAAGATTTTCTGGTGGTAACGCCGATGCTTCTTACCGTATCCGGCAGGCCTGCATCGGAAGCGGTGACACCGTTCTGTACACGGACAGTAGCCAGGTCGGAGTCCGTGCCCATGGCAAACTGTACTGTTAAGGAATAGGAACCGTTGGAGTTACTGTTGGAGTTCATGCTGTCGAACCCTTCCACCCCTACAACGTTCTTTTCTATGACTTCTGCCACTGTCTGGGCAACGACTTCCGCATCAGCGCCGGGATAGGTAGCCCTTACGGAAACCTGTGGCGGCGTAATGCGGGGATAGCGGTCCACCGGCAGGGAGAAGACAGCCAGCAGCCCTGCAATGGAAACCACCAGCGCCACAACGATAGCAAAGATAGGACGCTTGATAAAGAAATTAGCCATAGGTCCTCCTTACTGCTTTGCAGCAGTGCCGCTCTGGCCTTTGACGGAATCTCTGGCATCCTGTTCCAGTTTGTCTTTGGTCGTTTCTTCAGGATCTACGGCCTGGCCTACCTGTACCTTGTTCTGGCCGTCCACAACGATAACGTCATTTTCATCGAGGCCGCTTTCAATAATGGTGTAGATACCGTAGGTGCCGCCCACTTTGACAGACTTCTGGGCAATCTTGCCGTCTACCACCACGTCTACAATATCCTTATTCAGGAGCTGTACCAGTGCTTTGATAGGAATGAGGAGAGACCCCTTGGCGATTTCATTATCCGAAACCACAGAGGCATACATGCCAGGCACCAGGAGATTGTCCGGGTTCGGGAAGGCCGCCTTCATGGAAAGCTGCCCGCCGTTCATGTTCGGGTTCACCTGCACGATTTTACCGGTGTGGCCGTAGATGGAGCCATCGGACAGACGGATTTTCAGGTTATCCCCCAGCCCTGCCGTACCGTTTCCATCATGGTTCTTGTTCAGAGCCAGGTATTCGTTTTCCGACATATCAAACTGTACATAAATGGGGTCGGAAGAAGAAATGGTAACAAGAGATGTGGTGCCGGCAGTGGCAAAGGTACCGATATTCACATCATCCATGGAAAGCTTACCGTTGAAAGGAGCCGTCACGACGGTATCCCCCAGGTTGGTGGAAGCAATATCCACCTGTGCCTGGGCTGCTTCCATGGCACCCTTATAGGCTTCCGCTGCCGCCTTCTGGTTATCATATACCTTCTGGGAAATGGCACCGGATGCGATGAGCTGGTCATAGCGGGCCAGATCGCTGGCTGCATTTTCATAATTGGCAGCAGCCTGGGCAGCCTGGGCCTGGGCAGTAGCCAGCTGGGAACTGTAATTTCTTGTATCCAGCCGATACAGGGGCTGGCCCTGGGTTACCTGTTCACCGCCGGAAATATACTTCTCCATCACTGTGCCGGACACCTTGGAGCGGACCGGTACTTCCTGCAGCGCCATAATAGAGCCTGTATACTCTCTCATAATCGGCGTATCAGACTTGAACGGCTTAAATGTGGAAACCTTGATAGCCTGCTTCTGTCCCGCCGCCTGCTGGGAAGAGCCGCAGCCGCCAAGGAAGACTCCGCCGGACAAAAGAAGCCCTGCTGCCATGACTGCGGCAGCCAATTTTCTATATTTCATACATAACCCCCTTGAAAAGATGGTGGAGCAGTTTTGGGCAAATTAAAACTATCCTGCTCTTTTGAATTGTTCTTATGATAGCAGATTATTGACCAATAGTCAATCAAAATCACACCTGATTTTGACTGTTAAATCATGAATTTACAGCAGCTTTTCCACAGGCACTTTCATCACTGCCTTGCGGAGAACCTCCCTCCCCTTCTTTCCCTGGCAGAGAGGACGGTGCAGATCCTCTGGGAAGAAAACGGCAAACCGGCCGACTGTGAAATAAACCATGGACTCCCTATCCCTTCGGGACTCAAAGAAATACAAATCCCGGTCTTCGTAAGACTCCACCTCCCGGGGCGAATCAAAAACAGTTTCTACGCCGATCCATTCCTCCTCCCCTTTGATTTCATACTGGATATCAATAAACTTCTTATGCCCCTCCAGCTTTCTTTCCTCCGCCGGCTCCGTAGAAGGCGACTCCACCGACATGGTGCAGCCTGAGAGCTCGTATTTCCCGTCAGGCACAGATGTAAAATCAAAAGACCGGATGGCTGAAAGGCAGTCATAAATAAAAGAAGGAAGCTGCTTTTTGTACGCTTCCAGATGGTGAATATCTCCTGTAATCATCATGTCCTCCTTATAAGAATCATTTCTTTTCATTATATCATGAAGCCCCTTGGAGGGCATGAAAAAACCCGCCGACCGGCGGGTTTATGGTGGGACTATCTGGGTTCGAACCGGAGACCTCTTCGATGTGAGCGAAGCGCTCTGACCAACTGAGCTATAGCCCCATGACGAAGATTATTATAGCACAGGAAGAAGAATTTGTTAAGGGGGTTTTAGTATTTTACTGATAGGCCACTACGGGCCACTACGCTGCCCGGGTTCAGAGAAAAAGGTTGACGGCCCTTTGGGCCGAGGGTGGTGGCTGAAATGGCTCTTAGGATTGACCGGCCTACGGCCGGAGGGTTCTCAGGTTTGACAGCTGCTTCGCGGCTGAGGGTTGTGGTGGCGGCTGACGCCGCAGGATAAAAAGGGACGCGCCTGTCGGCGCAGGTTGTGTAAAAGGGTTGTGTAGCAGGGGGGGTGGGGGAAGGGTCCAGAGGGTTCAAAGGGTTCAGAGGGTGGTGGATTGCCCTTCGGGCAATAATTATGAAGTCAGTGTTACGGGAATACCTTTTGTGTCACCAAGGGTACATGGCGAAGTGCAAAAGCCTTCTTCCTCCGGAAGACGACAGTCCTGCAGAGGACTGTCGAGTCGGGCTAATATTCGAGTATAGCCTGCCCCACAGGGGAAACGACTCACTGGATTCTCAGGTCGCTCATGCTCCCCTACGAATCCAGTTCGCTGTGCACACACTAAGCGAGCACCTTAATGCCCGACGGTGTCGCCGTCAGGCGACGGATGATAGCGGATTTTCGCAAGGGGCGCGCTAATTCAGTCGTTATCAGATTTCATTCTTGCATTTTGGTTCAATACAAGGAATAAGCCGACGCGAATAGCCAAAGCTATTTAAGGAGGCTTATGACGCAGTATGGGGCCAAAATGCTTATGAAATCTGATTCTGCGGCTGAATCAGTGCTCCCCTCAAAAATCCGAGGCCCCAAAGGGGCCTAATTGACTCTTCCGTAAAACGCCGCCTGCGGCGGCGCCTTTGCACAGTAAAGGCCTATCCTTACCCCTGCCCTCAGCTCCTTCCCAAGAAAGGAGCCTGACGACTCGGCACGTACAGCAGTGCCTCTCCCCTCACAAACATCCCCTCTCATGGAGGCTCACAAAAGTTCCGTCCCCTATGATCACGTGGTCCAGTACTTCCATATCCAGCAGTTTGGCAGCGGCTGCAAAGGCTTTGGTGATGTCCAGATCCTCCTCCGAAGGCTCCGGGTAGCCGGAGGGGTGGTTATGGACCAGAATGAGGCCGTAAGCCTTGTAGCGGATGCCCCATTTCAGGGCCTCTTTAATATCCACCGGCGCAGCATTCAGATTTCCTTTCGTAATGATACGGTATCCCAGAAGCCTGTTCTTCACATTCACATAAGCGGTGACAAAATGTTCCTGGTTTTCATGGCGCAGTTTTTCCATGAAAAAAGCCGCCACCTTATCCGGCGCGCTGAAACTGACCAGCTTTCTTTTATCGCAGATAAGAGAAAGCCGGCGTCCCAGTTCTACCGCAGCGCAGATAGTGACAGCCTTGTCCGGTCCTATGCCCTTGATGTCCGTGAGATCCCGCCAATTAAGGTCCTCATAGCCGTTGATACCGGTTTCCCGTTCCAGCAGGTCCACCACCTCCTTGGCGATTTCCATCACTGAATGGCCCTGCCGCCCGGTACGCAGAAGGATGGCCACCAGATCCGTATTGCTGGCCAGCCGGGGAGAAATTTGAAATCGTTCTCTCGGTTTATCTTCGCTTCGCATTTCCTTTATGAGCATGGTGTTCACCTCATCAATGGACAACTCTATGGATTTGTATGAAATGAAAAATCAGAATTTCTTGTACAGCCACGCCGCAATCAGAATGCCGGCAATGCTGATCAGATTCGGCGCAAACCGAAGGCCGAAGTGAAACTGGAGAATCCCCAGATTCAGGAAAATGTCCTTCAGGTCAAAAATCTCAAAGGTCTGCGTCAGATAAGGCATAAGGCCTACAAAATTAACTCCTTCCATCACCTGGCCCAGAATGCCGCCGATTAAAGCGCCGGCTGCCAGAAAAAGAAGAAGCGGGAAAAATCCCTTGGAAAAATGCATGATAACAACTCCTATTGATTAAAGGTTTTTAAGTTTGACCGGCCCTTCGGGACGGAGGGTTCAAAGGGTTCAAAGGGTTCAGAGGGTGGTGGATTGCCCTTCGGGCAATGATTATGAAGTCAGCGTTACGGGACTTGCATTGTGTCACCTGTGCTGCATAAGGTAGTGTTATAGCCCCCTTCCTCTGGAAGGCAGAAGCCCTGCAGAGGGCTTCTGCGCCGGGCTAATATGTGAGCATAGCCTGCCCCACAGGGGAAACGACTCACTGGATTCGCGGGTCGCTACGCTCCCCTACGAATCGTGTTCGCTTGCCATCCCTATTCAAGAGGGAGAATAAACCGCTCTACGCTTTCCTGTAGACTCATGTGGCACAATGCTGCGCGTCCATAGTGCCCCCTCGAAGAGGGGGGAAGGTGGTGGCGCAGCCACCAAAGGGGGGTGCGCCTTTCCATCGCCCGCCAGGGCGGCTCCCTGGTTTTCCTAGCTCACTAGCTCACTAGTACACCAGACCAGCCCACTAATCAGAACTCACTTCCCAGAGCAATCTTCCCGGCCACTCTTTCTGCCAGTGCCTTTCCTGTGGTGTCGGCGGTGCGGTACTGGTAAATGACCCGCCATACCGTATCCTTCTGTGTGAAAATATATTCCTCCACCGTGAGATCCGTACTCTTTCCCCTGGATGATTCGGTAAAGGTAAAGGTCAGTTTCTTCCCCTTCAAATCACCGATGGATACATCCTTCACATCCGATTTCACATGAGACAGAGCAGGATTGCTCTTCAGTATTTCCTGGGCATTGGAAACAAGCACCTTTTCATTCACATCGGCAGTTGCCTTGTCCCCGGTTACCAGAATCTGCAGATGGCTGTTATGGCCTTCCGCCTTCACCACCGAAGCCCCCCGGTCCCCCAGGTCCACCTGTTTCCCATTGGAAACAAGCTCGAAGGGCGTGGAAATGGTAATGGTCTGGTTGTCGCAGTGAATCCGGTTCTTGCCGAACACAAACTGGTCATCCAGACTGTTTCCGCAGCCGGCAAAGAGAAGGGACACCCCCAGGAGACCGGCGGCCAATATTAGTTTTGATCTTTTTATATTCATAGTCCAACACTTTCCTCGTATTTTGAGTTATCGGCTTTATTATACCATATTATGATGGAGGCTTCAGAAGGTTTAAGAGTAGAGGGTAAGTGTCAAGGTTAATATGCCTGTGGCCCCAAAGGTTCCTAAGGTTCTTGGGCTTGACAGATCAGCGGAGCGAGGATTATGGATTGCCCTTCGGGCAATGATCAAAAGTCAGCCTTACGGGGCTATGCTCCCACTGCCGGTGTTAACGAGCAGGCTGTATTTGCAATCGTTGCACAGGAAAGTTCGTTTGGTGATTTTGATGCTGTTGGTAATAATGTTATGCAAATCAATGATCGTGGCCAATTTGTTGAGGTCAGGAATCTTCCTGATGATATTAAAGCCCAGATTGGACGTACTGACGGCACGATTCGTGTTGTTGATATTTTCCCACAGGCTCTTGTTTCTGAAGGAAACCCTGTTAGAAGTGATCCTAATTGTGATTTACAGCAGAATATCATGGGCGGCCTGTTAATTCTTAGAGATAAGATTATGAGCGCCGGTGGTAATGTTGAACAGGGGATTCATGATTACAATAGCGGTGATGAGTATATCAATCAGATTCGTAATGCATTTTATCAGTTTACCGGTGCGCGTCTTGTTCTTCGCAGTGGTACTACTGGCGGCTTCATACATTTTACGACTGATGAAATACATCAATACTGGCTTATGTGCACCTTTGTTGTATTCCTTTGTTTTGCTGCCTATAAAGTTTGTTCTGATGTATCTCGTATATGGTCGGGTTCTTATCAGTTAAGATAGGCATTGTTAGATAAAAAAAGCAGTGAAAAATGATTAAACATTTTTCACTGCTTTTCTTATTTATTGAATGATTTTATTTCTTTTTAAGTAAGCTCCTTCAGAATTTTTAATTGCTGTCAATCTTTGATGGGGCATGACTTTTTTATATTTATCCAGTACACCAATGACTATCAATGCGGTTTCTTAATGTTTTTTATTTCCATCATCTAATACGGCATCTTTACTGAGATGTATTTTTTCCAGTTCTTCTTTATCTCTGGCTAAATTATCATAGTATTTTTTGTTTTTGTTATATACTTCTAAGGCTGCTTCATAGCCATTTTTCATTTGTTCTGTACTTACTTCTTTTATTTCTGCTTGTCCTTGTGTCATAGTTTGTGCGCTGTCTTTGCTATAATATTTATCAGGCTCTAAAAGTTTATACTTTACAGGATCTTTCTGATAGTATTCTGCAAGGGAATCTCCCGCTTTATCAATGGCTTCCATGTTTTTCTTAACATCCTGCTGAAGCCATTTTGCTTTTTCAAGAGGATCTTTAGGCATCTGTGTCTGTGCGGCTACTGCTGATTTTGCATTGTTTGCATTGCTTCCGCATCCTGTAAAAGTGATTACGGAAAGTCCAAGCATAACGGCGGTCATGGCTAATTTGACTTTTTTGTTCATTTTACGTCTCCTTTGTTAATCTAATTTATAATACATTTTACCCCACGGTTTAAAAATCAACTACATGATTTATTTCTATCAAAAACAGGCTAATATAAGTTATTTTTAGATAGCTGCCACGCAGCAGTCTCTATACCTTTACCCTGCCTACGATTTAGCAATGGAAATTCTAACCTCTGATTGCCGCTTACCATGGTTATACCCTCAAGATACAGGGATGGCCCGATACCTATTCCGCCGGGAGATTTCTCGACTCCTCAAATCATACAGTCGCTTCCGTTTTTCATCTATCCTGCCAGGTTCCCCCGCTCGAAATGACGATAAGGCAGACAGCAGCTCTGTCATTTTCTCTGCCCGCCCTCCGTCTTTCCTGCCGACTGGTATTCACCACGATAAACCTCACTTAAGTTATGTACCAAGATCCTTCGCTGCGCTCAGGATGACGACAGGTGAGGCGGCTGACATCTGATAGTCTCACGTCTGACAATCTGATGTCTACCATCTATCGCCTATCTTCTAACCTCTATCTCTCCAAAGAAAAAGCCCCGGAAATTTCCGGAGCTTTTCTTATGGATTTCAGCAGTATTTAAGGCTGTCTCTCAAGCGGGAGAAGGTCTTTTCCCGTCCGAAGAGGGCGATCATGTCATAAAGGCCCGGTCCGTGGGTGACACCGGTCAAAGCGATTCTCACCGGTTCAAAGGCTGCCTTGCCTTTGATGCCGGTTTCTTTCATGAGAGAGGAGAAGCATTTCTTAATGGAGGCTTCGTCGAAGGTTTCCAGTTTCTCCAGGGCGTCGGCGAAGGCGGTGATGATTTTGCCGCTGGTTTCCTGTTTCATAATGGACAGGGTTTCTTCGTCAGTCACTTCCGGCAGGTCTTCAAAGAAGAGTTTGACATTTTCCGGAGCCTGGGCGCAGTAGTAGAGATGATCACGAACGTACCAGACTACCCTGGTAAGCCAGTCTTTCTGTTCAGCGGAAAGTGGGGTCTTTACGTAGCCTGCTTTTTCGATGAAGGGCAGGGTCACGTCAAGCAGCTGCTGTGGAGACAGTTTCTTCATGTACTGGAAGTTGATCCAGTTCAGTTTTTCGATATCGAAAACGGCGTCGTTGGAGGAAACCCGTTTCATGGAGAACTGTTTAATCAGTTCTTCTCTGGTAAAGATTTCCTGTTCGCCCTTAGGTGCCCAACCCAGGAGTGCCAGGTAGTTTACCATGGCGTCGGGGAGGTAGCCCGTGTTTTTGTATTCGGTGACGGAGGTGGCACCATGGCGTTTGCTCATTTTCTTGTGGTCTGCGCCAAGGATAAGGGAAATATGGCCGAATTCCGGTACCGGATAGCCCAGGGCTTCATAAATAGCCAGCTGGCGGGGGGTGTTGGACAGGTGTTCTTCCGCACGGATGACGTGGGTGACGCCCATGAGGGAATCATCGATAACTACGGCGAAGTTGTATACCGGAATGCCGTCGGATTTCACGATGATGAAATCGCCTACGCCGGATGCCTGGAATTCCACATGGCCTCTCACCATGTCATCGAAGGCAAAGACGCCGTCTTTTCTGACTTTGAGGCGGATAACCGGCTTTCTGCCTTCTGCTTTATACTGAGCAATCTGTTCTTCGGTCAGGTGACGGCAGTGGTCGTCGTATACAGGGGTCTGGCCGGCGGCCACCTGTTTCTTTCTGCTTTCTTCCAGTTCTTCTTCTGTGCAGTAACAGTAGTAGGCTTTGCCTTCATCCAGAAGACGCTGTACTTCTTTCTTGTAGATGTCAAGGCGTTCGGTCTGGCGGTAGGGGCCGTTGTCGCCGCCTACGTCGATGCCTTCGTCCCAGGTAAGGCCCAGCCATTTCAGGGATTCCTTAATGTTTTCTTCCGATTCCTTAGTGGAACGCTTAAGGTCCGTATCTTCGATACGGACGAGGAAGGTGCCATCTGCATGACGGGCTACCAGCCAGTTGAATAAAGCGGAACGGGCGCCGCCGATATGGAACGGGCCTGTGGGGCTTGGAGCAAATCTAACTTTCAGTTTCTTTTCCATTACTTAACTCCTCCTGCATACGATGGATGATGCCATGGCGGCCATGCCTTCCCGGCGGCCGATGGCTCCCATCTTTTCATTGGTTGTTGCTTTGATGCCTATATCACCAGGCAATATATCCAAAATACCGGCAATTCTTTCTTTCATGGCCGGTATATATTGGGCCAGTTTTGGCTTTTCAGCGATAACGGTGCTGTCGATATTTCCTACCACATACCCTTCCCCTTCAATGATATGCTTCACTTCCAGAAGAAGGCGGGCGCTGTCGGCGCCGCTGAAACGTTCGTCCGTATCGGGGAAATAGTGGCCGATGTCCGGCAGGCCGCAGGCTCCCAAAAGGGAGTCCATAATGGCATGAAGCAGCACATCGGCATCGGAGTGGCCCAGAAGACCGCCCTTTTCGGAAATCCGAACGCCCCCAAGGATCAAAGGCCTTTCTTCATCGAACCGGTGCACATCATAGCCCTGTCCGATGCGGAAGGGGCAGCGGTCTTTCCGAAGCACCTGCTCCAGCCTGTCCATGTCATCCGGTGTGGTGACCTTGAAGAATCTTTCCTTTCCGGGAATGAGCTTCACCGGCACCCCCAGCTGTTCCAGCACGGAAGCATCGTCGGTGAAGTTTCCGCCCCGGGAAAGGAAATCCACCGCCCGGTGGAAGAGGCCTGTCAAAGCCCCCTGGGGGGTCTGGGCACGGAAGAGATTCTTACGCTCCGGCGTTTCCACGATGCGGTCCCCTTCTACCTTTTTGATGGTATCAATACAGGGCACCCCCACAGCCACCGCCGGGCTGCCCTCGCTGATGGCAGTAAAGGCGTCGTCAATGGTCTTCCCATCCACCAGAGGACGGGCGCCGTCATGGACAAGCACCTTGTCCGACTCTTCCGACACCATGTGAAATCCATTCCGCACGGATCCTGCCCTGTCGCTTCCGCCGGGGGCGAACACGACACGGATGGAGTGGGGAATGGAATGGACGATGGATTCAAAAACCGGTTTCTCCTCCGGCTTGGTGACAATGACCAGTTCGGAAAGGAGACGGCTCTGGAATACATTTCTTAAAGTGTAATAAATAAGAGGATGGCCCTCACAGGACAGGAGCAGCTTATTCAGGGACGCCTGCATGCGGCTCCCGCTTCCTGCAGCCACCAGTATAAGTGAATTAATCATTGGAGTCCAGCTTTGCAAAAATCATTTTGCCTGCAGAGGTCTGCAGGACGGATGTAATAATGACGGGCACTTCCCTGCCGATGCACTGGCTGCCGTTTTCCACCACGATCATGGTACCGTCTTCCAGGTAGGCAACCCCCTGCCCTTCTTCCTTCCCCTGCTTCACCAGCTGCACAAAGAGCTGTTCGCCGGGAATGACAGCAGGCTTTACTGCAATGGCCAGGTCGTTGATATTGAGAACGCTCACCCCCTGGAGCTCTGCCACCTTGTTCAAATTGTAATCATTGGTGACAATTTTATACCCCTTTGCCCGGGCCAGCTTTACCAGTTTCGAATCCACTTCGTTCATATCTTCGAAATCATCGGTAATGATGTGGAAATCTTTGCTGTTCTTCTTCATGTGGTTCAGAATATCAAGGCCCCGGCGGCCGCGGTTTCTTTTCAGCACATCCGAAGAGTCCGCAATCTTCTGCAGCTCTTCCAGTACGAATACAGGCACATAGATAGGCCCCTCCAGGAAACCGGTGCGGTAAATATCCGCCACCCTGCCGTCGATGATGATATTCGTATCCAGCAGTTTTCCTTCCCTCTTGTCCTTATTCTTCTTTCTGTCGGGCTCTGAATGGAAATGGAACCAGGACGCCATTTCCGACTTCTTGCTTACCGCCAGATGCATGCCCAGGTAGCCCAGCACAATGCTCAAAGCCACGGACACATAGGGCCCGATATAAGGCACGCTGATAAAAGCAAGCCCTACCAGGTTTGCAATAATAAGCCCCAGAAAGAGCCCCAGCGTGCCGGCCACCAGATCCTGCACCGACATGGAAGACAGAGACTTCTCCACCCTTGAAGTGAACGCAAAAAGACTCCTGTTCAGGTAAGGAGAAATAAAGCAGCCCACAATGGCCCCTAAAATCCCGCCTATCAGCATCGCTCCCAGGGACATAAACGTAACACCCAGAATGGTTTCCGTTAGTACTGATTTAGGAAGCAGCGCAGCCAGCACCGTTTCCCCCTGTCTGGAAAGAACGATACCAAGAACGGTAAAGAGCAATATGAATATTCCTCTTAATATTTTTTCCGGCATCTTAAATTCCCTCTTATGATTTACATGAAATTCCCATTTTTATGGATCAAAGCAGTCTATCACAGTTAAAAACTTTTCCGTATCAATTATTATACCAAATTGCATAGACAATTTATACAGAAATAATGAAAATTTTCCAAGGGAAAAACAGAAAATACAGAACGGAGAGGGTTCCTTTCCCCATTTACAGTCCCATCGCCTGCAGGGTGTCATATGACGGAAAGCCGGAGTCTCCTTCCAGTGGAAGGAGACTCCGTTACGCACTGATCTTCCCGCCTGACATGGTCATTCTGAGCCCCAGGCGAAGAATCTCGGTACATGCCGCTAGTAACACATAGGTTATTAAATACCGGTGGGCGGGAAATGCTTCCGGTGTATGCCGTAAGTGACTCCAACCCTCCTATAAACTAGGGAAGCGCTGATTAATTCGC
>DCJJ01000155.1:0-3244 GCA_002320515.1 Dialister sp. UBA1703
CCGTGCGTTAGCACAGGGCCATATTCCCCTCTGCCGCGCAGCAGCAGGCCCCTTCGGGAATACAGACTAGCTCACCAGCCCACAAGTACACCAGCTCACTAGCCCACTATACCATACCGGTCTGCGACGCCTTTGCTGGAGAAAGGGCTATCTTCAGCCCTGCCGCCCAGCTCCTTCCAGCAGAAGGAGCCTGCGTTACGCGCTTTCCTTCCCGCCTCTGATCCCCCCTGCCTATCGTAAAAAAACTCCCCGCCTGAATCGGCAGGGAGTTTTTCTTACTGAATGAAATAATATTTCTTCATCAGCTTTTCACGGTACGCTGAATCCTTCGCAGCCCGAAGAAGCTCATCCATCTGCCGAGTTTCCAGAAGGACTTTTGCCAGCCCGTTGGCCAGGTTCATACCCCTTCTGTACCCGTTTCCATATACTTTTCTCAGCCATTTCTTCCGGTCAGCCGTTCTTTTTTCTGAATCCCGGTAGGCTTTGATCGTATCCTGCTGTTCCACATATTTCCCCATGGAGCCGTAGTCTTTGATGATTTTTTCCACCATGCTGTCAGTGAGTCTGGTATCATAGCACATAAGCCGACTTCCCTCCCTTACTGTTCCTGAAGCCGCTCAGGCAGAACCATGGAGATATGGTATTTTTCCATAAGCTCGTCACGGTACTTTTCATCTTCCACTGCCCGGGCAAGCTCTTCGGTCCTGTGATTTTCAATGAGTATCTTCATCAATGCAAAGAAACTGTCCATGCCGGCCTTGAGCCCTTCCGCATCATTGTCTTCTATAAGGGTGGCTTCATCATGGCTGTCCATTTCAGCAGCCAGTTCATTAAAATGATCGGCCTGTCTTTTTTTCTTAAATTCATCCTTGAAAAAATCGACCAGCGTATCAGTTTCCTTTTCTTCAGGAATGCTGTATTCCTTCAAAAGCATTTCGCGGTATTTTTTATTTTTTACAGTATATCTTATATCGTACCAGTTGTGGTTATCAATCCATGTATCAAGTAAAGCACAGTATGTATCAATACCTTCTTCAAAGGCTTTCTTAAAAATTTTTTCAAATGTTTCATGATTTGCCATATTTCCGTCTCCCGTAAGAGCGGAAATATCATTTTCCACGTGCTGCCGGTTTTCTTCATTCCGGAAATCTTCCATCATCTTCACCTCTTTCATCCAGTTTCAAATCACTTGCTAATTTAATGCATCAGCGTCATGTACAGGTTAATCCCCGCCAGTATCATGAAGCCTGCGGAAAGAACAAGGTTAATCACATCCGGATTTTCACGGAACAGATGCATTCCCCTTCACCTCTTTCCCTTTTTTATCTTTCTTCACCTCCCTTCTTTGATGTCTATTCGTATTATACTAAAATCTGCAGCGATCGCGCTATGACATCATCTGTCATTATCTGTCATTATCTGTTATTATATGTCAACACCTGTTTAAAGTTTCTAACATGCTTAAAGAAAAAATCACCACCCTGTGGGGACTCCCGGGCCTTCATGGCGCCGGGAAAATAGAAATCAGAATAAAAAGCCCTGGGTATGAAACTTTGATTAATTTTTCATAGGCTGACTTTCATAAAATACTTATTTTCTTCATTCCCCATCCCCATGATATACTATAGAAAAATAATATGTTTTACCAGTCAAAGGAGGGATCTTGATGAAGAGAAAGATGATTTCCATGCTGGCAGCCTGCCTGCTGTCGGCGGCAGCCATAGCGCCGGCTTTTGCAGAGGGCGGCGCTGCCCCATCGGCGAAGCCTGCCGGCGCGCAGGAAGTGCTGGAGAGGCTCTATACCCATATTTCAGAGGACGCAAAGGCCGAGGCGCCGTCTCTAAAGCCTGCAGCCGTAAGGCTCACACCGGAGCAGGGAAAAAAGCTCCTTTCTGCCATTGCGGAGAGGGCGGTGAAGGAGCATCCGGACCGGTTTGAGGCCTATGTGTTCCGGGGCGCCATGTATTACACGAATGGGGAAAAGGAAAAGTGCTTTGCGGATCTGGACCACGCGGTGACGCTGGCGCCGGAAAATCCCCTTGCCTACGGTTCAAGGGCGGAGTTTTCCGCCAGAGACGGGCGGGATAAGGAGGCCCTTCAGGACTGGGACAAGGCGCTGTCCCTGAATCCCACCGATGAGGTCAAGGATAAAGTCTATATGCAGCGGGGCCTTTTCCATATGTCCAGAAAGCAGTATGAGGCAGCGGCTTCCGATTTCAAGAATGATTTGAAATATGTCAATCCGAAGCTCCGTTTCGGGGTGCAGATATTTACAGGCGACTGCTATGCAAAGCTCGGGAAGAACGGAGAAGCGGAAAAGTCATACCGGGAAGCGGTAAAGGACAACCCGAAGAATCCTTTATGCTGGGATATGCTGGGTCATTTCTATAATTTCACCATGAAGCAGCATGACAAGGCCAAAGAGTGCTATGATAAGGCCCTTGCCCTGGCTCCCAAATCGGATATGATTCTCCGTGAGGCCGGTGTGAACGAGCTGGGGGCTAAACGGATGGACAGGGCGGTAACCTATTTCACAAGGGCCATCGAAGCAAATCCCACCCACCGTCTCAGCTATATGCTCCGGGGCACCACCTATGGGGTGATGGGAAAATATGAACCGGCTGCAGAGGACTATACGAAGTACATAGAGCTCACCAAAAAGCCGAAGGCGGAAGACTATATCCTCCGGGGCGGCTGCTACAGCAAGCTGGGACTTTACGATAAGGCCATTCAGGACTACACAAAAGCCTCGGGGCTGGAGCCGGAGAATTACCGTCCCTATGAATCCCTGGGGTACAACTACTCCCTTAAGAAGGACTATGACAAGGCCATTCCCTGGTATGAAAAGGCTATCGCCCTGAATCCGAAAAGCGGGGAGGCTTATAACAACCTGGGCTATACCTGGTTTTTGAAAGGAAATAAGGATAAAGCGCTGGAGTATTTAAACAAAGCCATAGAGGTCTCCCCTGCCTATGCCGAATCCTACCGCTCAAGGGCTGAGGTCTATGAGTCCATGGGAGAGTTCGATAAGGCCCTTGCAGATATGGACCACTTCGTGACTCTCTCTCCGAAAGACGCCAAGGGCCGTGAGTTCCGCAACCGGCTGGCTGAGAAAGCGAGACACGCCTGATAGCATGAGGGGGCAGAGGGATTGTGTAGAAAGGGGCAAAGAAAGGCTCAGAGGATTCCCTTCCCCATTTATTGTCCCACCAGCGAAGCTGGGGTGGCAAAGGAACTGGAGTCA
>DCJJ01000155.1:3336-8038 GCA_002320515.1 Dialister sp. UBA1703
TCCAGTGACATGCTTCCCTTTGGGGAAAGGTGGTGGCGCAGCCACCAAAGGGGGGCCGCTTTTCCCCCGCCCGCCAGAGCGGTTCCCTGGTTTTATCATAATGGCGCCCCCATATTTCCAAAAGGGCGCCCACCTTCACCCTTTGAACCCTTTGCATCTTCTGCACCCTTTGAACCCTCACACCCGAAAGGGCGTGTCCATACAAGGTCCCCGGACCACTAAAAAAGAGCTGTGATTACACAGCTCTTTTTATGTATTTTCCACGATTTCTCCCTGCTTTCTTTCCACCCAGCTTTGGAAATCCGCTTTGTCTCCCAGTGATACATAGGAGAGCTGCACAGGAAGGGCGACCAGGCCGCCGGTGATTCTGGCGCCTATGTAGAGCTGGCTCCAGTTGTGGGATACGCCGGCCACTTCGTTGTATTCCACAGGCATGTAGAAGGCCCGGAGGGAGATATGGTAATCGGAGTTGACGAAGGACCAGGGCATGGCCACCAGCAGTTTTTTCTCGCAGATCAGGGCCACGGGATAGTGGACCCGGTTGATGCGCCAGAGGGAGAAGGCTACCACCAGTGCTGCCAGGACGTAGAAAATAATGCCGTGTCTTGTATCATGCCAGATAGCAAAGAGTACGGCTCCTGCGCTCAGCAGTACATAGATGAGGGAGAGGAAAATGATATATATTTTCGATCGGTAGCATTCCCACAATATTTTTCCGTAAAGTTTTTCTTTATAGGTATCCAAAACGAATCAAGCCTTTCTCTCTATTTAAAGGGCCTCCAGGGCCTTTTGCACCGGGGAGGTCCGAAAACGGCATCATAAGCAGCCCACTGTCTGATCCCTTTTTGGGGATCCATCGAAAAGCCTGTTTCTCCATGTCTGTCTTCCAAATGGGTTCCTGTATCCATGCCGGAAATACTCGTATCTGCCGGGTGATTTCCATGGATTCGGGGACTTTTTCCCATCTGCGCCTGCGCCGGATTCGGCAGAGCGGGCTTTTTGACAGGTTTGGAAGGTTCTTTTCTTATCTCTATTTTAGCAGATTTCTTCGATTCTTTAAAGGATGTCTTTTGATTTTCCGGCTTCCTTGCTGTTTTTTCCCGGCGGGGCGCTTCTTTTTCCGTCGGTTTCCGCCCCCAGGATTTCAGCATTGTGTCCCTGACTCTTCCGTAGTCAAAGCCGGAGGTGTGGTTCTGTTCCATAGGTTTCCCTCCGGTTACCGGTCTTCTTCATGGCCGGAAATGCTCTTACGCATATCCGTATCGGCCTGGAGATTTTTCAGGTTGTAGTAGTCCATAACCCCCAGGTGACCGCTGCGGAGTGCTTCCGCCATGGCTTTAGGCACTTCTGCTTCCGATTCCACCACCTTGGCCTGCATTTCCTGGGTGTAGGCGCGCATTTCCTGCTCCTTAGCCACCGCCATGGCCCGTCTTTCCTCGGCCCGGGCCTGGGCGATCTGTTTGTCCGCCTCTGCCTGGTCTGTCTGCAGCTGGGCGCCGATGTTTCTGCCCACATCCACATCGGCAATATCGATGGAGAGGATTTCAAAGGCGGTGCCGGAGTCCAGCCCTTTTTCCAGTACGGTCTGTGAAATATGATCCGGATTTTCCAGCACATCCGTATGTCTGGATGCAGAGCCTACGGTGGTGACAATGCCTTCGCCTACCCTTGCAATAATGGTGGCTTCCCCGGCGCCGCCTACGAGGCGGTCGATGTTGGCGCGGACGGTGACCCGGGCCCGTACTTTCAGTTCGATGCCGTTCTTGGCCACTGCAGAAATGGTCGGGGTCTCGATGACCTTGGGATTGACGCTCATCTGCACCGCTTCCAGCACGTTGCGGCCTGCCAGGTCGATGGCGGCGGCCCGTTCGAAGGACAGGTCAATCTGGGCGCGGTGGGCCGCAATGAGGGCGTCCACCACATTATCCACGTTGCCGCCGGCCAGGTAGTGGGCTTCCAGCTGGTTCACGTTCAGCAGGAGGCCCGCTTTGGTGCCTTTGATCAGGGGCAGCACAATCATCCGGGGCTCCACCCGCCGAATACGCATGCCCACAAGGTTAAAAAGGGAAATATTCACCCCTGCCGCCAGCGCTGAAATCCAAAGGCCGATGGGTACGAAATGAAGAAATACGGAAACAGCGCCTACCGCAATGACAAGGACTAAAAAGGGAAATACCATCAGTTCCATAGATTCCTCCTGTTAAAAATAATACTATCTTTAAAAATTTACACCTGCACCATTTCTTTTACAACCACATAGCTGGACTCCGCCCTTTCCACCACCACCGGCTTTCCTGCAGGGATAAAGGTGCCATCGGACAGGGCATCCACCAGTTTTCCATCGATTTTCACCTTGCCTGCCGGCCGGAGGACAGAAACAGCAGTCCCCTGTTTTCCTACCAGATTCTTGAAATCGCCGGTGGAAGACAGGAAGCCCTGATTTCCTTTAAGTTCCGTATGAAGAGCCAGCTTCTTCCACAGACGGCTCTCCCCCAGATGATCCAGCAGGAAATAGAGCCCGGCTCCTGCTGCCAGGACAGAAAAAGAGAGGACATAAAGAGCCTCCACGCCGCCGAAGGTGAGGAACAGGCCGCCCAGCACCAGTACCAAGCCGCACAGGATACCGGCGCCGGACATGAGGATAAGGATATCCGTCAGTATGAGCACCAGTCCGCCGAAATAGAGGACAAATTCCCAGAAAAAACTCTCTTCCTCGTACCAGTTGGCACCGATAAGAATGGCGCCTGCCATGGCGGCCGCCAGGGCCCCGCCTGAAAATCCGGCGGTTTTGATTTCCGCTGCAATGGAAATCAGTATCACCGCCGCCAGCACCGTTTCAATGACCGGATTCCGGATCATGTCTGCCGCTGTCCTGCCGTCAAATGCAGAGACCGGAAGAGCGGAAAAAAGAAATAAAAACAGAAGCGCCGCCGCCTTATACAGACCATCTCTCATTATCCTGCCCCCTTTCGTGAAAAGAAGGAAACATTTTCTCTGTTTAAATTATACTATACCAGGGAAGGACTATGCCACCTTCTCATGAATGCCCGAATTTACCACACTTTCACTGGTAACCATTTTCAAAATAAAGTGCTATAATAAAGATAGCAAGAAATAAAATTCAATCAGGAGGTGTCCTATGTTTAAAAGAGAAGCGCTTAACATGGCTTTGCAGTTATGGAAAAAGGGTGGATTCACGGTACGTTTTTGGGATGGTACTGAAAAAAGCTATGGCTCTACCCCGCCCAAATTTAAAGTGATCTTCAAGAAGGAACCATCCTTCTCTCCTTCTGATTTGAAAGAAGACCTGGATGTGCTCATAGGCTCCGCCTATGTAGACGGCATTGTGGATTTTGAAGGAGATTTGGACGATATCGTAGCCACCGCCTTTGAAAAAGACCCGGTAGAGCTCCCCTATCATCTGGGATCCCTCCGCCAGCGGCTCATCAAGGAAGAAGAGAAACAGGAAAAAGCAAACATCCACGCCCACTACGATCTGGGCAACGAACTCTTCGATACCTTCCTGGACCCTACGAAAACATACTCCTGCGCCTATTTCAAACAGGACAGCAACAGCCTTTATGAAGCGCAGATGAATAAAATCGACCTGTCCCTGCGTAAACTTTTCCTGAAACCCGGCGAAAAGCTGCTGGACATCGGCTGCGGTTGGGGCGAACTCATCATCTACGCCGCCAAAAAATACGGCGTCCACGCCTACGGCATCACTCTTTCCGAAGAGCAGTACAAAACCACCAAAGAAAGAATTCATAAAGAAGGACTGGACGGAAAAGTGGATGTGATCCTGGAAAACTACCTGGACCTGGATTCCGATGAGTATCAGTTCGATAAAATCGTATCCATCGGCATGTTCGAACATGTAGGAAAGAAATACCTTCCCCTGTATTTCAATAAAGTATCCAGCCTCCTGAAACCGGGCGGCCTCTTCCTCCTCCACTCCATCCTCAACATGGATCCCCAGGAAAAGCAGACCAAAAACTGGATGACCAAGTACATCTTCCCCGGCGGCTACGTCCCGGGCATCCGCGAAACCGTTTCCCTCTTCCCCCTCTTCGGCCTGCGCATGGTAGGCTTCGAAAGCCTGCGCCGCCACTATGCCAAAACCCTTCACCTTTGGGCTGAAGCATTCAATGCACACAAAGACAGCCTGCCCGATAAGTACGATGAAAAATTCAAACGCCTCTGGGACATCTACCTCAGAGGCTGCGAATCCGGCTTCCGCACCGGCGTCCTGGACGTAGGCCAGTTCATCCTGAGCAAAGGCATTAATAACGACCTGCCTATGACCATGGAATCTATTTACAATGATAAATAAGATATGAAAAAAGACCGCTCTGCGGTCTTTTTTAGTGGCAGGTACGGTGCTTCGCCACGGAAGTTGTAAGTGAAAAGGTTCTAAAGTTTAACCGGACCGCAGGGCCGGAGGGTTCTTAGGTTTGACGGCGCCTATGGCGCCGAGGGTTATGGATTGCCCTTTGGGCAATGATTATGAAGTCAGCGTTACATGCTTTCCTCTTGTGTCACCAAGGGTACATGACGTAGTGCGTTAGCCCCCTTCCTTTGGAAGGCAGAAGCCCTGCAGAGGGCTTCTGAGCCGGGCTAATATGTGAGCATAGCCTGCCCCACAGGGAAAACGACTCACTGGATTCTCAGGTCGCTACGCTCCCCTACAGCACGGCTATCA
>DCJJ01000090.1 GCA_002320515.1 Dialister sp. UBA1703
AGTGGGACAGTGGGACGGCTATCGGCTATCCGCTGGCCGCTGGACGGTATTCCCACAAGGGATGATAGACATCAGACGGTCAGACGTCAGACATCAGACGTGTCCAATGGTAATCCACAACCCTCGGCGCCACAGGCGCCGTCAAACCTAAGAACCTTCGCTCGCAAAGCGGGTGTCAATCTTTAGAACCTTTCCCCTCACAACCCTTCTACACAACCTGCCGCCGACAGGCGGTCTCAACCTGCGGCGTCAGCCGCACCCCCCGTTCGCCCAAAGGGCGAACCCTATGAACCCTATGAACCCGGGCCACGCAGTGGCCCCATGGGCGATACCACAACCCTCGGGCCTGAAAGGCACGTCGCCCCTTTGAGCGGCAGCGAACATAACCCACCGCCGAAGGCGGTCACAACCCTCGGGGCGAAGCCCCGTCAACCCGGAGCCGCTCCGCGGCCATATAACATAGTTTTTCACGCCCCATGGCGTTTATTTCCATACAGAAAGGAAGCGTAACAGATGAAATCTATTTACAAGAAAGGTGCCCTGCTGGCAGCAGCAGCTCTCATGTCCTTTGCCCTGGCTGGCTGCGGAGGTTCTTCCTCCGGCTCCAAAACCGCCAAGGACACCCTCACCGTAGGGGTGACGAACTTTGCGGACAGCCTGGAACCGACGGACAACTACTTCGGCTGGCAGGTCATGCGTTACGGCATCGGCGAATGTCTGGTTCATTTCGATGACAAGATGAATGCAGAGCCCTGGATTGCAGAAAGCTGGAAAGTGTCCGACGACAAAATGTCCTGGACCTTCAAGATCAGGGACATCAAATTCTCCAACGGCAAACCGGTGACCGGCGAAGCGGTCAAGAAATCCATCGAACGCACCTTTGCCAAAGCGCCAAGGGCGAAAGCCATGTTTGAACTGGATCACATCACCGCCGACGGTCAGAACGTGACCATTTACACCAAGAAACCGGTGGCTACCCTGCCGGGCATGCTGGGGGATCCCCTCTTCATCATTGTGGACACCGATTCCGACGGCAAAGTGGACTTTGCTAAGCAGGGTCCCGTCTGCACCGGCCCCTACATGGTGAAATCCTTCTCCAAGGCTAAGACAGAATTGGACGCCAACCCCAATTACTATGACAAGGTTCCCTTCGCTCACGCCCAGATCAATACCATCGATGACCCCAATACCCGTGCCATGGCTCTCCAGAAGGGTGAAATCGACGTGGCAGTGAACATTGCCCCTGGGGACATGCAGCTCTTCCAGGATAAGAATAAATTCACCATCAGCACCATTTCCTCCATCCGTGACGTACTGGCCCGCCTGAACGTGGCCAATGGCAAGCCCCTGGCCGATAAGAACGTAAGAAAAGCGCTCCTCCAGTCCCTGGACCGGGATACCTACTGCAAGGTACTGCTGAAGGACACCTTCACCCCCGGCGGCCCCCTCCTTCCGCCGTCCCTGGATTACGGCTTTGATAAGCTGAAAGCCGAATATCCGGACAACTATAATGTGGAAAATGCGAAGAAACTCCTGGCAGACGCAGGCTGGAAGGATACCGACGGCGACGGCTATGTGGACAAGGACGGCAAGAACCTGGAACTGGACTTCGTCTACTACAGCGGCCGTGCGGAACTCCCCCTCTTTGCGGAAGCTACCCAGTCCGACGCCAAGAAAGTGGGTATCAAGGTAAACCTGAAGAACGTGGACTACAACGTTCTTGACGGTATCGGTACCAGAGGCGAATACGATATGCTCATTTCCAACATCCTCACCGAACAGGCAGGGGATCCGGAAGTCTTCGTCAATATGTACTGGAAGACCAATGTCAACGGCAGCAACCCCCAGAACGGCTCCGGCTACAGCAACCCCGAATACGACGCCCTCTCTGACCAGCTCATTCAGGAATTTGACCCGGCCAAGAGAAAAGAAATCATCGAAAAGATGGAAAAAATCATCCAGGACGATGCAGCTACCCTCGTCTTCGGCTACCCCCAGACCAATATGATTTCCAATAAGAAAGTCAAGAACGCAGACATTAAGCCCTGCGACTACTACTGGGTAACCAAGAATATCATTCCGGCAGAATAAGGGCCGCTGACCGCCTTGCGATCGGACGGTACGTCCGAAAACAGGGAGACGGCAGATGGCACTCCGTTATGCAGTTGTCACCCATGCAAGCTCCGCAGCGTTCCCGTTTCCCCTTGAGGTGGCAAGGGAACTGGATTCATAGGGGAGAGAAGCGACCCGCGAATCCAGTGACACGCTTCCCTGTGGGTGAAGTGCCACATAGTGGCAAAAGGGTGTGCGAGGGTAAGCATACGGATGACACGCACCGTGGTTCTATGCTGCGGAGATTCTATGCAGAATCTCCACAGCATAGAAAACCGTATTGCCGCCTCCGGCGGCTATCCACAACCTGCAGCGGCGCAGCCGCTGTAAACCTAAGAACCTTCGCCCGCAAAGCGGGCGTCAACCCTCGCGCCTACAGGCGCGTCCAAAGCATTCATCATTTACAGGAGCCAATATGCTGTTAGAAATCAAAAATCTGGGCATTGCCTATGGAAAGGCGGAGCCCGTTGTACGCCACGTTTCCTTTAGCCTGGATGAAGGAGAAGTCCTTGCCATCGTAGGGGAATCGGGGTCTGGAAAAACCACGGTCATCCGTGCTATCCAGCATGTGCTGCCCGGCGGCGGGCACATTGCGGAAGGGGAGATGATTTTCGAAGGAGAAAACACCCAGAAGCAGTCGTCAGAAAAACACCGCATGCTGGACGGCAGGGACGTGTCCATGATCTTCCAGGACAGCGGCGCCATGATGAATCCCATTCGCCCCATCGGCGTCCAGTTCCGGGAGTACCTGGCCCTTCACGGCATGGCCGACGAGAAGGAGGCCCATGACCGCATGATAGAAATGCTTACCATGGTGCGCCTTCCGGATCCGGAGCAGATTCTCAAAAGCTACACCTTCGAACTCTCCGGCGGCATGCGCCAGCGCGTAGGCATTGCCATGGCCATGGCCTTCCACCCCAAACTCCTTCTGGCCGACGAGCCCACCAGTGCCCTGGACGTAACCACCCAGGCGGCCATTGTGAAGGAAATGATGGAAGTAAGAAAACGGATGAACACTGCCATTATCATCGTCACCCACAACATGGGCGTAGCGGCCTACATGGCGGACCGCATTATGGTCATGAAACAGGGCCGGGTGGTGGAATACGGAAAGGCAGAGGACGTCATTTACCATCCGAAAGAAGATTACACGAAAATGCTGCTGGCTGCGGTGCCGGTACTGGGAGGTGAAATTTCATGAAAGGATACGGAGAAGAAATCCTCCGCATGGAGGAAATCGTAAAAACCTTCGACCTGGGCGGCGGTAAAACACTCACCGCCAGCGACCACGTGAATCTGAGCCTTCACAAAGGGGAGACCCTGGGCATCGTAGGGGAATCGGGCTCCGGGAAATCCACCCTGGCCAAGATCCTGACCCGCCTCTATACCATGGACAGCGGGCGGATCCTTCTTCATGGAAAGGACATAGCGCCGCTGAAGGGAGAAGAATTCCGCCAGGTCAGGAAGAACATCCAGATGGTATTCCAGGATCCCTCCACCGCCTTCAACCCCAAGCAGCGGGTGAAAGATATTATCTGCGAACCCCTTCTTAACTACGGCCTCATCAAAAAAGCGGACATGGGAGAAAAGGCAAGGGAAATGCTCCGGCAGGTAGACCTGCCGGAAGACTTCGCAGACCGCTATCCCAATAATATGTCCGGCGGCCAGCGCCAGCGCATCGCCATCGCCCGGGCCCTGGTGCTGAAGCCGGAAATCATCATCTGCGACGAAGCCACCAGCGCCCTGGACATGTCCGTGCAGAAGACGGTCATCGAACTTCTCCACCGCCTGCAGAAAGAAACAGGCGTGGCCTACATCTTCATCTGCCACGACCTGGCCCTGGCCAATATGTTCTGCGACAACATCATGGTCATGCACTGGGGAAAAGTGGTGGAAAAAATCCACGACCTGTCCGAAGCGAAAGACCCCTACTCCAAAAAACTCATGGCCTCCGTCTTCACCATCGAAGAAGGCAAAAACAAAGTCCTGCCGGACGAACTCTTTGGCTGAAAGGCAGCGGGGGCTGGCTTGTTTCCTGCCGGCAGGAAACCCCATAGTGCTACGCCGGATAGGAAACCATTCGCAAACCGTTTCCTGCGGGTAAGGAATACCATCAGTGTCCTGCCGGACAGGAAACCCTATGCGAACAGTTTCTTGTCGGTAAGAAACACACTGTCCTCAAGCCGGACAGGAAACCTATTATATCAAAGGAGAGTACATTATGAAGAAAATCATGGTCCTGGCTGCAGCGGCAGCCCTGACTGCCGGCGTTTCCGCCCTGGCAGCCAATCCTTTTTCCGATGTAAGCACCGATGACTGGGCTTACCAGGCGGTATCCGACCTGTCTGACCAGGGAGTGGTGGAAGGATACCCTGACGGCACCTTCAAAGGGGAAAGAAATATCACCCGCTTCGAACTGGCCCAGATTATTGCCCGCCTTATGGCAAAGGAAGATCAGCTGAATGCAGAGCAGCGGGCCACCCTGGATAAGCTGGCCGGCGAATATGCCGACGAGCTCTCCAACCTTGGCGTCCGCGTATCCAATCTGGAAAAGAAAGCGGGCAATCTGTACTGGTCCGGCGACGCTAAAATGTGGTATATTAACAACTCCAAGGAAACCCGCGCAGATACCTGGAAAGGCCGTATGAGAATCAAAGTGAAGGGCCAGGTGAATGACTCTACCTATGTACAGGGCCGTATCAAGAACCAGATGGATTTCAAAGGGGACGATACGTCTAAGACCGTCATGGACTGGCTCTATGTGAATCATACCTTCGGCGATGCCAATGTGACCCTGGGCCGCGTGCCTGTCACCATTTATGACGGCTTCATGTTCGACGCAACCCTGAAGGGGGCAAAACTGGCCTACGGCAGGAATGCATTTGATGCCTCCGTTTCCTTCGGACGTCTCATGAATAATGGATGGCTGTATGACTCCTCCACCTTCGATACTTTCCTGGCGGAAGCAGGCTATGACTTCGGTGCTGCCAAACTGCGGGCAGCCTATGTGAAGCTGCCGGGAGACAAGGGCAAGGAAAAAGCCCACTTTGACAATATGTGGAGTACCCACCTTTCCATTCCGGTGGACAATTTCCAGATTTTCGGCGAATACTGGGATTCCAATGCCAAAAAGGCGGACAAGTCCTGGCAGGCCGGCCTGGGATACAGCAATTTCTCCATGAAGAAACCGGGCTCCTTTGACCTTAATGTGGCTTACAACAAGGTGGGCTATAATGCCAATCTGGACGGCACCACCTATGATACAGGGGAAGTATGGAACGGCATTCCCAAAGACAAGACCCTTGCCTACTGGAGCGTATTCGGTGATGTGGCCCTGCAGAAGAATGTGTCCCTCCACGGTGAATATGCCTTTGACATCGACAACCGGAAGGATGGATTTGATGATAAAGCCTGGACCTTGGCACTGAACTATAAATATTGATGGGGATTTCCTGCAGCTTCATCCGCGGGATGCCGGTACCAATGAAAAAGACTCTGCCTTCCGAGGCAGAGCCTTTTTTCATACCCGGGAGATGACTCATGGGATTTCCTTCCTCCTCCGGGGCAGCGGGCCGCCATCTGCTTTATAAGTTTTTCATGCGCATACAATTAAAAAGAATTGAATAATTAAAGTTGAAAAATTAGAGAGGATAATATATTTAATATAAATAATTTATAAATCGTTATAATATAAAAATTAGAGGGAGGTTTCTATGAATAACTGGAAGAAACTGGCAGC
>DCJJ01000128.1 GCA_002320515.1 Dialister sp. UBA1703
CAACCTTCCTCTTTGAACCCTTTCTCTGCCCCTTTCTACACAACCCTTCTACACAACCTGCGCCGGTAGGCGCGCCCCTTTTTATACTGCGGCTGTGTCGCCACCACAACCCTCAGCGCCACAGGCGCCGTCAAACTTCAGAACCTTCAGAACCTTTTGAACCCTCACGTCGCAGGCGTGTTCCCCCCTTTCCCTTAAGGGGTAAAGCTGATAAAATAAACAGTATGAATAAGATAGGAGGAATCGTCATGGATGATCTTGTCATTGTGGACTGTCAGTATGATTTCATAGATGGGACGCTGGCCTGCGGGCACAGTCATGAGGCGGTGGAGAAACTTGTGCGGTTTGTAAACTGTCATCCTGTACGGGTTCTCTACACGTCGGACTGGCACAGCCCGTCCAACGGGTCTTTCAGGGTGAACGGCGGCATCTGGCCTGTTCACTGTGTGGCGGGAACGAAGGGGGCGGAGCTGGATCCGCTTTTCGGGAAGGAAATCGAAGATCCTTCGAACCGTCCTTCTTCGGCCAATCGTTTCCTGAAGGGACAGAATGATGAGGTGGAGGAGTATTCTGCTTTTAACGGCGTCAACGGTGAGGGGAAGAAACTCTGTGATGCAGCTTCTTCCCATGTGTATGTGGGCGGCATTGCTTCGGAGTACTGTGTGAAGGAAACGGTGCTGTCTCTTCTGGCTTCCGGCCGGTCTGTGACCCTTCTGGTGAAGGGGCTGGGCTATGTGTCGGAGGCAGATCATGAGAAGACGCTGAAGGAGCTGAAGGAGAAGGGCGTGCCCCTGCTGGAGGAATGATGGATGGGATGACCGTAGGAAAAGCAGGGGAGTTCGGACTTATCCGGCGCATTATGCATGATTTCATCTACCGTCCGGAGCTGGTGGTGGTAGGGCCCGGTGATGACGGGGCGGTGTACCGGACGCCTCCGGGCTATGACCAGGTAATTTCCACGGATACCATGGTGGAGGGCATCCATTTCACGAAGGAGACCATGTCTCCCTTTGATGTGGGGTATCATCTGGGGGCCTGCAATTTCAGCGATATGGCTGCCATGGGGGCAGAGGCGGCAGGCTTTGTGCTTTCCATTGCCCTGCCGGAGGCGCTGCCTCTTTCCTGGGTGGATGGTTTATATGAAGGTCTTCGGGCCTTGTGCAGTAAATACAGGGTGAATCTTCTGGGCGGCGATGTGACCGGTTCGCCTTCCGGGGTCATTCTCACCGGCACGGTGGTGGGCATGGTGCCTCAGGGAGAGGCGGTGACAAGAAGCGGCGCCCGGGAGGGGGACATTGTGTTTGTTACCGGTACGGCCGGCGATTCGGCAGCCGGGCTCTATGCCCTTCTTCACGGCATGGGAGAGAAATGGCCTCGCCTTGCTGCAAGGCATCAGCGGCCGGAACCCCAGATCCGTCTGGGGACGCTCCTTCGAAAGGCCGGAGCCCATGCGCTGAATGATATTTCCGACGGTCTTTCCAGTGAATGGAATGAAATCGCCCGTTCGTCGGGGGTGGAAATGGAAATCGACCTGGAAAAGGTGCCTTTGTCGGAGGATGTCCGCGCTCTGGGCCGTGAGATTTCTGTGAATCCCCTCACCTGGGCGCTGAACGGAGGGGAGGATTACCAGCTCACCGGTACCATTTCCCCTTCCGCTTTTGATACAATAAGGGAAGAAACATCCATCACGCCGGTGGGCCGGGTGGTTAAAAAGCCGGGCAGCGGGGTCTACGGATGGAGTCATGGCAGGAAAAGGCTTTTGGAAGCTAAAGGTTATGATCATTTTGATCAGTAAGGGAGGATTATATGTATACACTGGTAGTGATTCGTCATGGGGAAAGTGAATGGAATAAGAAGAATCTGTTCTGCGGCTGGACGGATGTGGAACTTTCGGACAAGGGCATGGAGGAAGCAAAGGAAGCAGGGCGGCTTATGAAGGAAGAGGGCTTAGCCTTCGATGTATGCTATACCTCCGTACTGAAGCGGGCCATTCATACGGCCTATAGGGCGCTGGATGAAATGGATCTTGCCTGGATTCCGGTGATTAAGGATTATCATCTGAATGAACGCCATTACGGCGCCCTGCAGGGGTTGAACAAGACGGAGGCAGCGGATAAATACGGTGAGGAGCAGGTGCATCTGTGGCGCCGTTCCTACGATGTGCGTCCGCCGGCTCTGACGGAGGATGACCCCCGGAATCCCGTATTCCAGGCGCCGTACCGGAAGATTAAGGACCAGGTGAAGCTGCCGCTGACGGAATGCCTGAAGGATACGGTAGCCCGGGTGGCTCCCTATTTCGACGAGGTCATCCGTCCCCGCATGGAGGCGGGAGACAGGGTGCTCATTGCAGCCCATGGCAATTCCATCCGCGCCCTCCGGAAGCACCTGGAAGGGATTTCCGATACGGAAATCGCCGGCATGAATGTACCTACGGGGATTCCGCTGGTATACCATCTGAATCCCGATTTCACGGTGCACGATGTGTCCTACCTGGGAGACCAGGAGGCCATTCAGGCGAAAATCAATGCAGTGAAAAACCAGTCTGCCTGCTCGGCAAAGAAATAAGGAGGTGTTTCCGGGAAATCCCGAGAGCTTGTGAAATATATGAATCAGCAGGAAATGGGGAAGGAGCCTCCGGTGCTGGTGCTGGAGGGCGGCGCCATGCGCGGCCTTTTCACGGCAGGGGTGCTGGATGCGCTTCTGGACCATCATTTCTATTTTGAAAATACGGTAGGTATTTCGGCAGGCACGCTGCAGGGCCTTGGCTATCTGTCGAAACAGACAGGAAGAAGCGTCAGGGTGAATGCGGTGTATGCAGCAGATTCCCGGTACATGGGATTCCGTCATATGGTGAGGGGCGGCTCTTTCTTTAATTTTGATTTCATGTTCGGCCCTCTGGCCCATGAGGAGGATCCCTTCGATTTCAAAACCTTCGAGGAATCATCCCAGACTCTCTATGCGGTGATTACGGACTGCCTGACCGGAAAGCCCCGTTTCATTTCCAGCCATGACTATGATTCGGCGGAATTCATGAAGGTCTGTGAGGCCAGCTGTTCCATTCCCCTGGTGTCAAAACCGGTGGAGTGGCGGGGGAGGGCCTATGCAGACGGCGGTGTAGGTCTGCCGCTGGTGCCCCTTCCATGGGAAATCCCCTTTCCCCACGGGAAGATCGTGTACGTGCTTACCCGGGATGCAGGCTACCGGAAAAAGCCGGTGCCCTTCTGGATGCACGGCCTTTTGAAGGCGGTGTACGGCAGAGAGTATCCGGCGGTGGTGGAAGGCATGTGTACCATACCGGAAAGGTACAACCGGAAGGTGGAGAAGGTGCTGGAGCTGGAAAAGGAAGGCTCTGTTTTTGTCATCCGTCCGGAGAAGCCGGTGACCGTATCTCGCATAGAAAGGGACGCCGGGAAGCTTCGGGAGCTTCATGGGGAAGGCTATCGCATTACCATGGAGCGTTTTGATGAAATGATGAGGTGGCTTCATGGCAAATAAAGTAATGTTCACAACGAAAAGTGAAAAGGAAACCATGGACTTCGGACGCTTTCTGGGAAGGCAGGCGGCGGATGGGCTTTTTATCGCCCTCACCGGTGACCTGGGGGCCGGCAAGACCCATTTCGTACAGGGACTGGCGGAAGGCATGGGAATCCATGGGGTGGTGGGAAGTCCCACTTTCACCATTATGAATTTATATGAAGATGGCGCTCTGCCGCTGAAGCATTTCGATTTCTACCGTCTCCATAGTGAAGATGAGCTGTGGAACATAGGCTGGGAGGAATACGGCCAGGGCGGCGTGGTGGTTGTGGAATGGGCGGATATGTTCCCTTCCCTCATTCCTGACGAAAGTATACATATAGAGATAGCCCTTTCCGGGGAGACGGAAAGGTGCATATCTGTTTCCTGGGGCCCCATGGCTCCGGAAGAAGTAGTAAAGGAGATACAAAATTATGCTGCTGGCCATTGATACATCCTCCCTGGTGCTGAGCTGCGCCCTGGCGGAGGAGGACCGGCTTGTGGCCGAATGGACGGTACAGAAAAAACTGACCCATTCGGAACAGCTGCTTCCCCATATGGATGAAATGATAAAGGAAGCAGGCGTTACCAAAAAAGATATTACCGCTGTGGCCGTATCCATCGGCCCCGGCTCTTTTACGGGACTCCGCATCGGACTGGCCACGGCCAAGATGATTTCCTATATCTGGAAGGTGCCCCTTATCGGGGTGGATACGCTGGAAGCGCTCTCCTGGAATATGGCAGGCGCAGAGGCTTTCATCCTTCCTCTGCTGGATGCCCAGCGGGGCAATGTGTATGCCGCCCTCTACGGCGCCTTTGATGAACTGTGGCTGGAGAAGAAAGAAACGGCGGCGCCTGTTGACGACGTCATAGCTGCGGCCCTGGCCCACGGCGGCCCCATCATTGCGGTGGGCGAATGTGCTGATAAATACAAGGATAAGCTCCTGGCTGCCGGCATCAAGCTGGCGCCGGCTCACAGCCGCATGGCCCGGGCAGGAAGCGTGGCCATGGCAGGGCTTAAGAAATTAAAGGAAGGCCGGGTGGACAGCCCTCTGGCCCTCCTTCCCAACTATATCCGGAGAAGCGAGGCGGAGGTTCTGTGGGAGAAGCAGCACGGCAAGTCCTGATCCAAAAGGCGGATGCTTCCTTTGTCCATGATATTTATGAAATCGGGAAGCTCTGCTTTTCCGATGCTTGGCGGGAGGAGACGGTGGCCCATGATATGGAAGGGGACCACAGTGAGTATTTCATCGCCCTGGTTGATGGTAAGACCGCAGGCTATGGCTGCTACTGGTTCATTATGGATGAAGGACAGCTTCTCAATATAGGCGTCCGTCCTGAGTACAGAAAGAAGGGCATAGGTGCCCTGCTTCTGGAAGCGGGACTGGAAGAAGCGGTGAAACGGCGTATGAGTTCTCTTTTCCTTGAGGTCCGGGTGAGCAATGAGGAAGCCCGGAGGTTATATAAGAAATATGGTTTCCGGATGCTGGGCACCAGAAAAGGTGTGTATGACCTGCCCCGGGAAGACGGGTATATCATGTCTAAGGAACTAAGGAAGCACTGATTCAGTCAGTAGTTCCATAAAAGGAGAATTATGAAAATATTATCATTCGAATCAAGCTGTGATGAGACATCCTGTGCGGTCATCGAAGACGGGCGTCATATCCTGTCCGACGTGATTTCCACTCAGGTGCCCATTCACAAGAAATTCGGCGGCGTGGTGCCGGAAATCGCATCCCGCCACCATATAGAGGATGTGCTCCCTGTGGCTATCGAAGCCCTGGAACAGGCCGGCGCTTCCTGGGAAGACATGGATGCCATTGCCGTCACCCAGGGGCCGGGGCTCGTAGGGGCCCTGCTGGTTGGCGTGGCAGCTGCCAAGGCAGCCGCCTGGGCGCTGGACAAGCCTCTTATTGCGGTAAACCATATGGAAGGCCATATTTTTGCCAACCTGCTGCAGTATCCGGATCTGGAGCCGCCCTTCCTTTCTCTGGTGGTTTCCGGCGGCCATACCATGATTGTGGTGGTGAAGGATTACAATACCTTCCAGCTGCTGGGACAGACAAGGGATGATGCGGCAGGAGAGGCCTTCGACAAAATCGCCCGGGTTATGGGCTATCCTTATCCCGGCGGCCCTCATATCGACAAACTGGCACGGGAAGGAAATCCCAATGCCATTCACTTCCCCATGGGCCTTGAAAAAGAGCATAATTACGACTTTTCCTTCAGCGGCCTGAAGTCGGCAGTCATTAACTACCTGAATACCGCTAAAATGAAGAAGGAAGAAGTGAACTACAAAGATGTAGCCGCCTCCTTCCAGCATGCGGTGGTGGAAGTGCTGGTGGAAAAGGCCATGAAGGCAGCGGAACTGACAGGATACAAAACCATAGCCCTGGCCGGCGGCGTAGCAGCCAACAGCGGCCTTCGGGAAGCGCTGAAGGCAGAGTGCGACAAAAGGGGCATCCGCATGTGCCGGCCGGATCCGGTGCTCTGCACCGATAACGGCGCCATGATCGGCTGCCGGGCTTACTACATGGCCCAGGCCGGACAGTTTGCGCCGCTGAACCTGAACGCCGATCCAAGGCTGCCTTTCCTGGCAGACCGGATTTCATTGTAAGAGAAAAGAGGGATACGCCTATGCAGACCCGTGGAATTGAAATGAGCCAGCTCTACACCCTGGTAAGGGATACCACCAGGCTCACCGATGTGCAGGCCAAAATCCTGGACCATATGCAGGTGGCTCTGCAGCTGGCTTCCGATATTTCCAGAAACCAGGTATATCTCTGCGCCAAAGGAAAGAATGATGATATTTCCGTCATCCTTATGGCGGTGAAACCATCCTATACCCATGGCTCCACCTACTTCAAATCGGGGGACACAAGGCTGGGAGAAGACCTGGCCATCATTGAAAATGTTTTCACCACCGGCAGGAAGGTGGTGGGGCGCATGGAGCTGGACCAGGGCCTCACCGTGGCTGTCACCGCCTATCCTATTGTGGATAACGCAGGCATTCCCTTTGCGGCGGTATGCTTCATGGCCAGCTCCGTGAAACAGCAGCAGGTGCTCACCGACACTGCCAACCTGGCACTGCAGGTGCCTTTCAGCACGGCGGATTACTACAGCATCCGTCCCCAGGACGGCATGATCATCCTGGACGCGGCGGGGCGCATTATCTATGCCAACGACATGGCGGACGACCTTTACTTCGTGCTGGACAAGGAAGCGGTGGAAAGCCGGGAACTCATCGGCCACACCATCGTCCATTTCCCTCTGGTGGATAAGGTCATGAAGACAGGAAAACCGGCTTTTGGCGATGAGGTGTCGGAAAACGTAACCCTTTCCGCCTGGGGCCTGCCTATCATTTCCGGCGGCCGGGTGACCCGCACGGTGCTGGTGCTGACAGACGTTACTGCCATCCGTGAAAAGGAAAGACAGATTCTGGTGAAGGATTCGGTGATTAAGGAAATCCACCACCGGGTGAAAAACAGTCTGAACACCATTGCCGGCATGCTCCGTATGCAAGCAAGGCGGGCGAAGGACGAAGACACCAAGGAAGCCCTCCGGCGGGCAGTGAGCCGCATCCTCGGCATATCCCAGATCCACGACATCCTGGCAAGCCAGAGCGGCGATAAAATCGACATGGATATCCTTCTGGATAAAATCACCAAGCTCTCCGTGGACAGCCTGGCCCTTCTGCCGGTCAATGTGGTAAGGGAAAAATCAAGGCGTCCCCTTATCGTGGACTCCGAAAAGGCGGTGCCCCTGGCCATTGCGGCCAATGAACTGATTCACAATGCCATCGACCATGGTTTCAGGGATCTTGCCAAAGGCACCCTCATTGTGGGCACGGAAATCAAAGGCACTGACCTTCACGTATATATCAAAAACGACGGACACCCGCTGCCCGACGATTTCAGCACCAAAACCTTCGACCTGGGCCTCCAGATCGTAAGGAACCTGTCGGAAATCGAACTCAAAGGGAAATTCTCCCTGAAAAATGAAAATCAGATGGTGACAGCCGATATTCTTTGTCCCCTGTCTGTTATGGAGGGATAATATGGCGGAAAAATACAGAATCGTTATAGCGGATGATGAAGCGCTCATCTGCATGGACCTTCGGGAAATGCTGGAAGAAGCGGGGCACGAAGTGGTGGGCATTGGCTCCGACGGCGTGGAAGCCCTTGACCTGGTGAAGGAAAAGAAACCGGACCTGGTGATACTGGACGTTAAAATGCCCAGACTGGACGGCATCCAGGCTGCCCGCATGATTGCCCATGACAACCTGGCTCCCGTGGTCCTTCTCACCGCCTTCGGCGATGAAGATATGATAGAAAAGGCCAAGAAATCCATGGTCTTCGGATACGTCATGAAACCGGTGGAAGAAAAGACCCTTTTCCCCGCCATCCAGATCGCCGTAAGCCAGTATCGGCAGAAAAAAGACATGGTGGACCGGGTGAAAAACATGGAAAGAGAACTGGCCGCCCGCAAAATTGTGGACCGCGCCAAGGGACTCCTTATGGACTACTACCACATCACCGAAGAAGATGCCTACCGCCGGATGCAGCAGACTAGCATGAAAAGAGGCATCACCATAGCCGATGTGGCCCAGAAGGTGGTTAAGGAAATCATGGCAAGGAAGAACAGGTAAGAGCTGCCCGCTTTTGCGGGCAGCGGTTTGACAGCCGCTTCGCGGCTGAAGTTTGACGCACCTTACGGTGCGAAGGTTCTAAAGTTTGAAGCGCCTGTGGCGCGAGGGTTGTGGTGAGGCGCCTTCAAAAATAAAAGGGCGCCAGTATGTATAAAACCGATTTAGTGAGCTGGTAAAAACCAGACAACCGCCCTGACGGGCTGGGGAAAAGCCACCGTAGGTGGCTAATCTCCGTAATGCTGTTCGTAACATATGAAATCAAGGGTAAACATAGAGGGGTTATATTCTCTCCCCTGAATAGGGGAGAGTCCGGCGCAGCCGGATAAGGGGTGGCCACCGGAGGTGGCCAATTCAACAGAATGGTCAGTGCGATTTATGCAGCAGAAAGGCATTCCCGTAACGCTGACTTTATACTCATCGCCCCCTAAAGGGGAAA
>DCJJ01000074.1:0-20549 GCA_002320515.1 Dialister sp. UBA1703
CAAGGAAATAGCAGATGAACTGCATATCAGCATACGAACTGTCAGCTTCCATGTGAGCAATATGCTTCGCAAGACAGGACATAAAAGTTTAATCGGCCTGGCGGTGGAAGCGGCGGACAAGGGGTACGCGCCGGGAATCCGGAAATAGGAAAGTGCAGCAGCCCATACCAGCCATCCATGTTCTTTTGGCCTGTCCCGGCAATTTATATTACAAATTGGTTTATAAAGTATCATGGATAGGAGTATAATAGAGTATAATAACAGCCAAAAAGAATTTGCAAAAAGAGTTTTTCGGAACGCAAAGAGGGATTGATTCGCCTTTTCCGCCTTTGCAGTTTTATATCAAATGAAGTTGTGCTGCACGGGGCAGCGGGGAAGAGGTGCGCCTATGGATTGGCTTTTTCAAAGCAGGTATAATCTCGACTTTTTTCTGGCGGCCATTCCGCTGCAGCTGATTATGATTGTGTATTATCTGGGACGGCGTCATCTGCCGATTTCGGAGTCCCGGTCATTCCTATACCTCATGGTGCTGAACCTTTCCACGCTGGTGACGGACATCATGGCCTGCGGCGTAACGGTGAAAGGCACGCCGGCCACGGTTCTTTATTTCTGGAATATTTTGTACTTTGCCTGTTTTCTCCTCACCGCATCCGGTTTCCTCTTATATACGGCAGATGCCCTTCATATCCCCCGCTTCGCGGGGCGCTGGACCAGGGCGGTTGTATTCCTGCCTGTGTGGGTGATGCTTTTATTCCTTTTCACCACCCCCTGGACGGGATTTTTCTTTGCCTCTTCGCCGGAAGTGCCCTTTAAGGATGGCCCGGTGTACGGCGGAGTGTATTACTGCTATGGCTTCTATATCCTTCTGCCCAATCTTCTGGTTCTTCTGAAATGGAGGGAAAACGGACTGAGAAGGAATTTCTCTTTTTTTGTCTGCGGCGCTCTTGTTCTTATCGGACTTTTTCTGCGGACAGAATTCAGGTACATGCCCATTATGGGATATTTTGTAACCCTGGCGGTGCTGGTGGCTTATTTCACCCTGCGAAATCCTGATTTCTATGTGGATGACGAAACGAATCTTCTGAACGGGCCGGCTCTCCATCTGGTGTATACAGACCGGACCAGGGGACGCAGGCTCCACGGGTTTGGCTTTGTAATCAAAGGATTTGAACAGAGCCGTATTCTCTACGGGGAAGCCTTTATTGACAGCTTCCTTCTTGAAATAGGAAAATATATCCGCCGGGAGCTGCCTTTCTGCTGCGGCTTTTACTTGCGGAGCGGGCGCTTCTTCCTTATGACTCCTTTGGAAAAGACCGAAGAGGCTGCCGATACATTAAGACAGCGGTTCAGAGCGTCCTGGACCCAGGGGACAAGAACCGCCTTCTTTGATATTGCCTGTGTTTATGTGGATCAGGAAGTTTTATTTCCTCCCTGGGAAGAATTCCGGCAGGCCCTGGCAGATGGTTTCCAGAAGGCCAGAGGGGTGGCAGTGAAGGAAATCACCGTGAATCAGGGCTACATGGAACAGCTGCATCGCAAATTTCATGTACGGCGGCTTCTTGCAGAGGCTTTGGCCAATAACAGCGCGGAAATTTTCCTGCAGCCTTTGATGGAGGCAGGTACCTACCGCATTCTGGGGGCAGAAGCGCTGGTGCGGCTGAAGGACAGGGACGGAAGCCTGGTGCTGCCTGATGAGTTTATTCCGGCGGCAGAGGGAAATGGGTCCATTTCCCTTCTGGGGCTGGAGGTTTTCGGGAAAGTATGCCGCTTTATCCAGGAAAAGAAGCCCCAGCGCTGGGGAATGAAATGGATACAGGTGAATCTCTCCCCCATGCAGTGCCTGGACCGGCACCTGCCGGATAAGCTGGATGCGCTTCGTAAGGCGCATGAGGTGCCTGTGTCGGCTGTCCGTCTTGAAATCACAGAGCAGGCGGCCATGGGAAACAGCGGCTACCAAAGGGTGAATGAGCTGGTGGAAAGGGGATATACCCTGGTGCTGGATGATTATGGCAGCGGCTATTCCAACCGCCAGCGGATGAACAGGATTTCCGTGGCCGGTATCAAGCTGGATGGCCACCTGGTGGGCAGTCATTTCGACCATCCCGATTCCTATATTCCCAATCTTATCAAAGGCATGCGGCAGTCGGGCTATGAGGTGACTGCGGAAGGGGTGGAAACAAAGGAAATGGCGGACAGCCTTTCCGCCATGGGATGCACCTCCCTGCAGGGGTTCTACTTTGCTCCGCCCCTCACCCTTTCGCAGTTTGAAAAGATGTATGGAACCTGAAATATTCTGCTTTTATGATTTACGCTCCCGGAAGGGGCAGTGATACCTGTGAATTTTCCTGTAGAGGAAGGGGTGTACCATGTGTTAACAGCCATTGGGGTACCTAATATCCATTTCTTTCTGGCGGCCATACCGGTGCAGCTGATTCTCTTTTTCTTCTACCTGAGCCGGCGGCAGCTGCCCCTTCGGGAGTCCCGCTCCTTTCTGGTGCTCATGGGCTGGAACATGGTGATCTTTCTTACGGATCTTCTCCTTGTGTATACGGACTCAATGGGCAGGAAGGAAGAACTGCCTTTCCTGACCCTCTTTTTCTTCTGCAGTGTGCTTCTGGAAAACTATTTCCTCTTCTATTATTTCTGCGATGCCCTGCAGGCCGATGATTATGGAGGAAAGCGCATCCGGTGGATTGCCTTTCTTCCGGTGGCGGCAGGTATCCTTTATTTCGGGGAAGACAGCATGACCGGTGCCAATCCCCTCGAACTGGCACTGCTTTTCCGTGAAGTCAACCTGGTTTATCTTGCCTTCTTTGCAGGACTTTCCCTGATTCTTGTGTGGCTTAGGCGAAAAAGCAACAGCTTCAGAAGAAATATGGGCTTTGCTTTCTGCCTCCTGGTCCTTCTTTTCGGCCTGTGGGGCCGCCTGCTTTTCCCGCAGGTTCTTTTTGCAGGCTGCTTTTTCACACTGGCTTCCTTTATCCTTTACCTCACTGTGAGAAATCCCGATTTCTATCTGGAACATCAGACAAAGGTTCTGAATAAAGCGGCCTTCCATCTGGTGGCCCGGGACCGTATCAGGAGCTGCGGTATCCATGGACTTGGCTTTGTTATCAAAGATTATGAAGAGGGCCGCATACTTTACGGCAGTGCCTTCATCGACAGTTTTCTGGAAAATATTGGCCGCTTCCTGGTTAAGGAATTTGACGGAGGCGATGCATTCTATCTGGGCAGCGGACGTTTCTTCCTCCTTTTCAGGAGAAAAATAGACGGCCCCGAGGAAGCAGACAGACTGCACCGCCGTTTCCGGAAAGCATGGACAAAGGGAGAGCGTTCCGCCTTCTTCGACATCTGCTGCTGCAGTCTGGAGGAAGGGCTCCTGTTTCCTGACGTGGAAGAGCTGATGGAGGTGATTACCTTTGCCTTTGAAGTAGCCGAAGGCGTAGGGCAGGAAGACTTCATCATAGGCAGGGACTACCAGGCCAAAGTAGCAAGACAGGTTGAGGTGCGGCGGCTTCTTATAGATTCCCTGGAACGGGACAGCCTTCTGGTGTACCTGCAGCCCTTGATGAATGGACAGACAGGGAAACCGGAAGGGGCGGAAGCCCTGGTCCGCCTGTCCGATGGAAAGGGAGGACTGGTGCCTCCTGGCGAATTTATCCCGGCCGCAGAATCAAGTGGCTCCGTAGCCATCCTGGGACTCCAGGTGTTCAAAAAGGTGTGCGCTTTCATCAGTCAGGGAGGCATGGACAGATGCGGCATGAAATGGATCAATGTGAATGTGTCTCCCGTGCAGTGCCTGGATAGAAACCTGCCGGAAAAGCTGGAAAGCATCAGAAAACTCTATGACATTTCCCCCGCCTTCCTCCATCTGGAAATCACGGAACAGGGGGCCCTGGGGCCCGGCGGTCTGGAGCAGATCAGGCGCCTTAGGAAACTGGGTTATCCCATGGTGCTGGACGATTACGGCACCGGTCGTGCCAATGCCAGCCGCATCAAAAGCATTCCCCTTTCCGGTATCAAAATCGACATGTCCCTGGTCCGCGCCCACTTCCGAAAACCGGATCCCTACCTGCCCAGCCTGGTGAACGGTCTCCACGACCTGGGTTTCACCGTCACCGCAGAAGGGGTGGAAACGGAAGACATGGTCAAAGGACTCCGAGCTATGGGCTGCGACTACTTCCAGGGCTTCTACTACAGCCGGCCCATATCAATGGAAGAGTTTCTGGAAAAATATGGTACGAAATAAAAAATCCCGCCTCGGCGGGATTTTTTATTGAAAAGTACAGGTATGGCGGTACGTTATGCAGTATCGGAAACACAAAGGGTAGTGCGTAACGTCAGGCTTCATATGCATCGCCGTCAGGCGATACCTTCTCTTCTGAACCCTTTGAACCCTCTTCTACACTGAACCCGGGGCTGCAAAGGCCCCTTACTTAATAATCAGCACCGGCACTTTCACATGGTGGATAACGTACTGGCTGACGCTGCCCATGATGAAGGAGGAGAGGGAGCCTTTGCCGCTGTTTCCCATGATGATGAGGTCGATGTTTTCTTCGTCCACCAGGGAGGTGATGACGCTGCCCGGTACGCCGGTGCGGATGATGGGGGTGAAGCGGATCGTTTCAGGAATCTGTTTCTTGATTCTTTCCATCACCGCTTCCGCTTTTTCCCTGATGGAGGCAAAGCCGTTGCGGTCCAGGTTTACCTGCATCAGGGGGTAAGCCGCTTCTCCGATGTCTGCCACCACGGCCACATATAAATCCGCATGGTAGGTGCCTGCCATTTCTACACCGTAGCGAAGGGCGTTGTCGGCGGTGCCGGAGCCGTCTACGGGCACAAGAATTTTTTTGAACTGCATAAGAGAGACCTCCTTTTGAAAACTGATTTCCTTATTTGGTAATTCCTGCTATGATATATATGATTATAGCATGAACGGAGGGCTGATTCATTTCATCAGCCTTTTCCGGAGGAAGGCAGGATGAATCCATGAAAAAATCAGCGGTAATTCCTCTCATGGCGCTGGCGCTTTTAGTGCCTTTTGGTGCGGTTATGGGGGAAGAGGACAGGCCGGCGGCGGTGGAAGAGGCGCCGGCAGGGACGTATGTGTACGATAACAGGGCCAGCGGGCTTTCCATGACTATTCCGGGAAACCGGGTGGAAAATGAGAAATCCGGCGAGGCGGTGTACCAGGCGTTCCTGCCGGATGAGGGCATAGCCCTTTCCATTCTGTCCAGGGCCTATGGCCAGCCCTATGGCATGGAGAAGATGAAGGAGCAGGAAAAGAAGGCGGAGCAGTTCCTGACGGAAAGCATAGCCCGGTCCGGCGAAAAGAAATTGTCCCTTAAAAAGGTAAAAACAGGGGCCGGCACGGCTCTTTTTGCAGAAACCACAGGCCAGGGTAAGGATGGCGCCTTCTCGGTGATGCGCTACCTGTTTCTTCGGCAGGAAGGCACGGCCATGATTTCCTTTACCATGAAGGAGGGGGACCGGAAAAAGAATGATCCCGTTGTGAAGCAGCTCATGGATACCCTTACTTTTTACACACCCATGCAAAAGGTCAATGTGAAGGGAACTCCCTATACCTATGATATTCCTGCTTCCATGAAGGTGGATTATGATCCGCCGGTGGCACCGGATCATGTGCTGGTGGCAGGAAACAGGCTGCTTATGACAGGGGTCGTGGCTCTTCCCATATCGGAAAACAGGGAGTTCAGTTTCCTCCCTTCCAGTCTGTCCCATTTATCGGATGGGGATAAGGAAAATGTGATGGCCCATTTCAAAAGCAAGCTGGCAGGGGAAAGCACCGGCCGGTATGTGGAGAATGTGAAGTTCCTCTTCGGCTCTTTCCATGGAAGAGACGGCTTGCGTCTGGATTTCGATGACCAGGGAGACCATAATACCAGCTATATTTTTGTGAAAGACGGGAAATACATTTCCTTTGACTATATTTACAATACAAAAGAAAGGGACTATGCGGAAAGGGTGATGGAGCGCTCTCTGGAGTCCATTTCTTTTTAAGTCCGGGTTGCATATGATGGAGGCGATACCTTTGTTTTTTAATCTGTTTGGCGCAGGAAAAGATAAATATATAGAAGAGTATGCCAGCCGCATGGCGGAGGCAGCGGTGAAGGATGAGCTGGATGCAGACCGGCTGGAAAGTTTCATCGCCTATGCCAAGGAAAAGGGTTTGGGCAACAAGCAGCTGGCCCGGGCCCAGGCGCTGGCCTGTGACAAAGCCTTTGAAAAGCTCTACCATGAGGGCTACATGAATGACGATGAATACGACATGTTTACGGATATGCTGAAGCTCTGCTACATGATGAAGGAAGACGGGAAATACAAGTATGAAACCATTGCTAAAAGGTGCAATGCTCTCTATAAAATCCAGGAAGAGGGCCTCATGCCGAAGGTCAACAGGGAGTATGCCAATGTGAAATACAGGGACGGGGAAGAGCTCCATTTCACTGCCGCCGCCCGGTTCATGAAGGCAAAGAAGCCTCTTGGCGACCGGGGCACCATCATTGCCAAAGGAAAGCCCTTCAAAGTGGGAAGCTGCGAAAACAGGGAAGACAAAAGCCTCTTTGAAGAAGGGGACAAAGGCGCTTTCTGGATTACCTCCCAGCGGGTAGGCTTCCGCAGCAAAACGGACAGAATCACCGCTGAACTTTCAGATATTGACCATGTAGAACTGGGGAAAGGGCCCCTCTGCTTCTATGAAAAGGGAAAGGATACCCCCTGGTGCGTCATGGTGGATGACTATGAAATGGCAGGAGCCCTGCTGTCGAATATTCTTAACAGGTGAGAGTTTCCTATTGAGGTGAAAGACAAAGGCGTCAGGTAGAAACAGAAAGGAGTCATGTCATGGAATTTGATCATGTGCTTGATGTGAGGAGTTCGGTGCGCCGGTATACGGATGAGCCGGTGTCCGAAGAGGATATTGAGAAGATTGTAACGGCAGGGGAGAAGGTGCCGGTGGGGCATTTTGATTTCAAAAATTATGCCATTGCCGCTATTACGAATAAGAAGGTGCTGGATCTTCTCACGGAAGAAAACCAGGCCTTGTCTGGCAGGGGCAATCCTATTTACGGAGCGCCGCTGCTGCTTCTCATTATGAATACGCCCGAGGCCAGGGAGGATTCCATAAAGCTCAATGCAGGCATTATGGCGGAGAACATGCATCTGAAGGCGGTAGACCTGGGCCTTGGCTCCATCTGCATTTACAGTTTTATCCGTACCCTGAACAAGGTGGAAGGCTACGGGAAGTATTTCCAGGCCCTCCATCTTCCGGAAGGCCTGAAGCCTGCCATGGCGGTGGCGGTGGGCCATACGCCCATGCCCCAGCGGGCAAGGCGGTTTACGCCCCGGATTCCTGCATTCCGCATTGGCGAAGAATAGGAGGAATTATGGAATTTGATGAAGTATTAGCTTTAAGAAAGTCTGTCCGTTCTTATACGGATGAGCCGGTTTCTGAAGAGGAAATCAAAGCTCTTATCCACGCAGCGGAAGAGGCATCGGTGGGGCACCATAATGACAAAGGCTATGCCCTGGTGGTAGTAAGGGATGAGGAAGTGCTCCGGCGTATCAGCACGGAGGGCGGAGAGAAGGCGGGAAAGGCCCATATGATTTATGAAGCCCCGCTTCTCATCCTCATCTGCCGCACGAAGGATGTGATGGAGAATCTGGAGGGCTTTGATGCAGGCATTATTGCCGAGCATATTCATCTGAAGGCGGCGGATCTGGGCCTTTCTTCCATCATCCTTTTCGGTTTCATCCGTCTTCTTGGAAGGGATGCGGATTATCTGAAAATGCTTCACCTGCCGGAGGGGATTTCTCCCATTCTGGCGGTGGCAGTGGGGCATTCGCCGCTGGACGGGAAGAAGAGGAAGGGAGACCGTCATTTTGAAGTCATAGAAAGGTGACTGATGGGCCTCTTCCTGTCATGGGAGGGGCCTTTTTCCCTTATTATTCCTATTGCTATTCCTTGGGAAATCTCGTATAATCAGATTAATATTTCTATTTAGGTTTTTCAGGGAGGATGTATTTTTTTCTCATGGCTTTAGAAGTCGGTAATATCGTAGAAGGTACCATTACCGGTATCGCAAAGTTTGGCGCATTCGTGGAACTGCCGGATAATAAGGTGGGGCTAGTTCACATTTCCGAAGTGGCGAACGAATATGTAAGTGATGTGAATGATTATCTTAAGGTAAAAGATAAGGTGAAGGTGAAGGTCATTACCATTGATGAGAGGGGCAAGATTGCCCTGTCCATCAAACAGGCCCAGCCTGTTTCCGGGAAAGAGGAAAAGAAGCAGGATCGTTTCCACCATGACCGCCAGGGACGCCGCGATTTCCATGAAAGAAATGATTTCCACGGCCGTGAGGGACATCGTCCCTTCGAACGCCGCCAGGAAGAGGGAGAAGGCGAGTCCTTCCGCTCTGAAAGACCGCAGTATAACCGTTCTTTTTCCGGCGGATTCCGTCCGGCCAAGAAGGAAGCACCCGCTTCTTTCGAAGATAAGCTCAGCCGTTTCCTGAAGGACAGCGACGAAAGACTTCTTGATTTGAAGAGAAATGTGGAGTCCAAGAGAGGCGGACGGGGCGCAAGGCGTTCTGACTGATTTGGATTTGAAGGGGGCAGCCAGGGAAGCACTGATTAAATCGCACACTGCTTTTATTTGTAGAAGCAGAATTTATGAATTAATCAGTGCTTTCCGGGTGCTCCCTTATTTTTTTACAGGGGGCATATGATGCGTGCGATTATCGATATCGGGACTAATTCAGTTCGTCTTTTGCTTGCAGAAAAAGATGAAAAGGAGGAGTGGAAGATTCTGAAAAAGGATCTTCGCAGCACCCGGCTCGGTGAAGGAATGACGGACAAGGCCTATATCGGCAAGGGGCCGCAGGAGAGGACTCTGAAGGCGATAGAGGAATTTGCTGCTGCTGCCCGCCTTGAAGGGGCGGATGAAATATTTGCCTACGGCACCTCCATCATGAGGGATGCTGCCAACGGCCCTGCTTTTTCTGATGAGGTGACCAGTGCCGTGGGCATTCCCGTGCGGATTCTGTCCGGCAAGGAAGAGGCCTATTACAGCTATATCGGCGCGGCAGGCACGTCCGGCGTGGTGACGTCGGTGGTGGATATCGGCGGCGGCTCCACGGAAATCTGCATGGGCTTCGGCACCGACATCGGCATGCGTCACAGTTTCCGCCTGGGCTGCGTGCGCTGCTCCAAGCAGTTCGATACTACTACGCCCCGGGGTGTAGCGGAGCTGAAAAAGCACTGCTTTGATCTTTTCCGTCATACGGAACTCATGCAGTCTGTGAAGAATGTGAAACGGTGGATCGGAGTTGGCGGCACGGTGACTTCCATGGCAGCCATGCTGCAGGAGTTGGAAGTGTATGATTCAGCCAAAGTGCAGGACTTTGTCATTCACCAGGATGATGTGAACCGCATGCTGAAGAAGCTCTGCGCCATGTCCTATGACGATAAGTGCCATTTGACGGGGCTCATGCCGGAAAGAGCGGATATTATCGTGGCAGGCGTAGCCATTCTGGATGCGCTTATGGAATACTTCGCCCTGCCGGAAATCATTGTAAGCGACAGGGATTTGTCCGAAGGCCTTCTGGATGCGGATGTGCTGAAACCGGCTAAAGAGTCATGAATAAGAAATCATTTCAAGAAAAAGTGCTGACCTTTGCCCGCCGGCATGGTTTATGGGCCAGGGGAGACTCCATTCTGGCTGCCGTATCCGGCGGCCCGGACTCCCTGGGACTCCTCCTTTTTCTAAAGGAAATAGAGGGGCCGGAAGGCATCCATGTGATATGCTGCTGCGTGAACCATCATCTCCGGAAAGCGGCGGAAGGGGAAACGGAATACGTAAGGGAAGTATGCCGCCTTTTTCATATCCCCTTTATCCGGAAGGACGTGGATGTTCCGGCGGCAAGAAGGGAAAATCGGGGCTCTGTGGAAACGGTGGCCCGCATTCTTCGGTTCAAGGCACTTAAAGAAGCGGCGGAAGAAGGAAAGTGCACTCAAATCGCTCTGGCCCATCATGAAAATGACCAGGCGGAAACTATTCTCTTCCATCTGCTTCGCGGAAGCGGCACCAAAGGCATGGCCGGCATACAGCCCCGGAGGAACATTTTCATCCGGCCTTTTCTTGCTGTCACAAGAAAGGAAATCGCCGATTTCCTTTCTTCTTTCCATGTAACGCCCTGTCATGATGAGACCAATGATATTCCTAATGCCACCAGAAATAAAATCAGGCTGGAGCTCATGCCCCGGCTGCTTTCCTTCAATCCGAACCTGGTGACCACCCTTTCCAGGGAGGCTCAGATCTTCCGGGATGAAGAAGATTTCATGGAAAAAGAAGAAGAAAGGGAAGCGGTCCATTTCAAAAGGGAAGGCACCCTTCTTATTTTCCCAAGGGCGAGATGGAATGGCCTCCATCCGGCCATGAAGCGCAGAATCATCCGCCGGGCGGTGATGGAAATGGCGCAGCGAAGCCCCGATGCAGAGGGCGTGGAGCGGATGAAGCTTCTGGCGGAGCAGGGAAAAGAGGGGCAGAAAACATCCTCTTCCGGCGCCGTGCTGGAAATAGCAGGCCCCTTTTTCTGCTTCTTTCCGGGAAGCTCCAGAAATGATTCTATCAACGAGGGAGATCTGCTCTCCTTTTTTTATAAAAATATGGAAAAAGAAAAGCCTGCAGGGAGAGAAACTGGTATAATAAAAGATAACCATGTGGAGAAGCTGACGGCAGGCCCATGGGTGCTGACAGTGGAAAAGCTGCCGCATCCGGTGGAAGCAGGCCGAAATCAGTATCTTCTTGACGCCTGTGGGGCAGGGGCTCTGACCCTGCGGATGGCGGAAAAGGAAGACTACATGGAGCCTTTGGGCATGATGGGAAAGAAGAAGGTGTTCTCTATTCTCCAGGAAAAGGGAATTCCAGCGCCTCTTCGCCGGTTATGGCCTGTGGTGGCTGATGAAAATCATATTTACTGGACCGCCTTCTTTAGAGGAAGCCGGTTGTGCAGGGTGACGGAGGAGACAAAGTCATTTCTCCTTCTGACACTCACCTTAAGGGATAAGGAGATTGAACCAAAAACATGAAAAACCTGGGAAAAGATATTAAAACCGTACTGATTACTAAAGAACAGATTGAAAAGAGAGTGAAGGAACTGGGCGAAGAAATTACCAGGGACTATGAAGGGAAAGAGGTAGTGCTGGTAGGTATCCTGAAAGGGGCCATGCCCTTCCTCTGCGACCTGATGCGTTCCATTGATCTGCCGGTTACCCTGGACACCATGTGCGTATCCAGCTATGGCAACAGCACCGTTTCCTCCGGCCATGTGAATATTAAAAAGGACCTGGACCGTGATATCCGCGGCAAACATGTGATTGTGGTGGAAGATATCATCGATACAGGCATTACCATGAGCGCCCTGGTACCCCTTCTGAAACAGAGAGGCGCCGCTTCCGTGGAACTGGCCATCTGCCTCAACAAGAAGGAAAGACGGGAAAAGGAAGTGGACGTAAAATACGTGGGCTTTGATATTCCCGATGAATTTATCGTAGGCTACGGCTGCGACTATGCGGAAAAATACAGAAATCTTCCGGATGTCTGCGTGCTGGACAGCCGGGTATATACAAAGGCTTAACCATACAGGGGCAGCCTTTGGTACGCTTCCGACCGGAATTCATAGGATTATAAACAATCCTGTTGCTTAAATTTCCTAAAAATGGTAGAATTAATTACTGATTTAAAAGTCTCAATCTACTTGTTACTTAGTCAGCGGGGTGGACAGGGAAGCAGACAGCGATTTCATCAGCGCTTCCCTAACCGGTCAAATGGGCTTTTATTGCACAGATCATGAGAAGGAGGAATATATTGAATAAATTTATCAAGAATGTGGCACTCTACGTGCTTCTGATCATCATCGCAGTGTCCATATTCAATACATTTGTTCATCCCCAGGAAAAGCATTCGGAAATCACCTACAGCGATTTTATTTCCCAGGTGGAAAAGAAGAATGTTTCGTCCGTTGTGATGACAAATAACGCAGTTACCGGAAAAATGAAAGACGGCACTGAATTTGCCACTTACATTCCGGACAATGACACCCAGCTTCTAAATAAGCTGAATGACGGCAATGTGGCCATTACCGCCAAACCGCCGGAACAGCCGGCATGGTGGATGAGCCTTCTGTCCAATCTGCTCCCCATTGTAATCCTTATTGCCGTATGGTTCTGGATGATGAACCAGACCCAGGGAGGCGGCGGACGGGTTATGAGCTTTGGCAAGTCCAGAGCTAAAATGACCGGCGAAGGCCAGGTTCACGTGAACTTCAACGATGTGGCCGGGGAAGATGAAGCCAAGGAAGAACTGTCCGAAGTGGTGGACTTCCTTAAAAATCCGGGCCGCTATACAGCTATCGGCGCCAAAATCCCGAAGGGCGTCCTTCTGGTCGGACCTCCAGGCACCGGCAAGACCCTTCTGGCCAAGGCAGTGGCAGGGGAAGCAAAGGTTCCTTTCTTCTCCATTTCCGGATCCGACTTTGTAGAAATGTTCGTAGGCGTAGGCGCATCCCGTGTGCGCGACCTCTTTTCCCAGGCGAAGAAGAATGCCCCCTGTATTGTATTTATCGATGAAATCGATGCCGTAGGCCGTCAGCGCGGAAGCGGACTGGGCGGCGGTCATGACGAACGGGAACAGACATTGAACCAGCTCCTGGTTGAAATGGATGGTTTCGGTTCCAATGAAGGCATCATTACCCTGGCAGCGACCAACCGTCCGGATATTCTGGACCCGGCGCTGCTCCGTCCCGGCCGTTTCGACCGGCGTGTGGTGGTAGGCCGTCCTGACCTTCGCGGTCGTATCGCAATCCTCCGTGTCCATGCAAGAAACAAGCCGCTGGAACCGGATGTGGATCTGCCTACCATTGCCAAGAAAGTACCGGGCTTTACCGGGGCCGACCTGGCCAACATGCTGAATGAAGCAGCCCTTCTGGCAGCAAGGGACAACAGGAAGACCATTTCCATGTCCGACCTGGAAGAGGCTTCTGAAAAGGTTTCCTACGGCCCTGAAAGAAAGAGCCACAAAGTGAGCGATGAAGAAAGAAAACTCACCGCCTACCATGAATCGGGCCATGCCATCATGGCAACCCTTCTGAAGGATGCAGACCCGGTACATAAAGTCACCATCATCCCCCGCGGACAGGCTGGCGGCTATACCATGATGCTTCCCCATGAAGAACGGTCCTTCATTACCAAATCCCACCTTCTGGCCCAGATCCGTGTGGCTCTTGGCGGCAGGTGCGCTGAAAAGATTATTTTCAACGAAATCTCCAGCGGCGCTTCCGGCGACCTGCAGCAGGTAACCGGCATCCTCCGTAAAATGATTATGGAATGGGGCATGAGCGACCGCCTGGGACCCATGATTTTCGGCGAACACCAGGAGCAGATTTTCCTGGGTAAACAGCTGGGATCCGAAAGGAACTACGGCGAAACCGTGGCTACCATTATCGACGAAGAAATGCACAAATACCTGGATGAAGCCTACAATGACACCATGCAGACACTGACAGATAATCTGCCTGTGCTCCACGCCATGGCCAAGGCACTGATGGAAGTAGAAACCATCAACCACACCCAAGTGGAAAACCTCTTCAAATATCACTCCATTTACGCTCCCGGAGAGGAACCGAAGAAAGAAGAAACAGACAGCAGCGACTCCCCGCTGCCGCCCATGCCCTCTGACGACAGTCCTCTGCCGCCGGTATTCGGAGAATAAGAACCATAAAAACTGCGAAAGCTCAGCCTTTCGCAGTTTTTTGCTGCCTCTCAGGCACGCTGTGGCATGACACTGGGCGGCGCGTAGCGGCAGGAAACCATTTAGGAAACTTTATGCGCATAGTTTCTTATCCGGTATGACACCATGGCTTTTCATAGAGACAGGAAACGATTCTCCCCCCTGCAGACTTCCCCCATTTCCTGTATAATAAGGAGCGATAGCATTGAAAAACGAGAACAAGGAGATACCATGAAATTACTGCGTTTGACACTGCAGGGGTTCAAGTCCTTTGCAGATAAGACCACCATAGAATTTGCGGATGGCATGACTGTCATCGTTGGGCCCAACGGCTGCGGGAAGAGCAATATTTCCGATGCGGTGCGCTGGGTGCTGGGGGAGCAGAATGTGAGGAACCTTCGGGGGCAGAAGGCGGAGGATATCATTTTTTCCGGCTCCGAGTCCAGACAGGCGAAGAACGGGGCGGAAGTTCAGCTGGTGTTGGATAATTCGGCCCATGAGCTTCCCCTGGATACTACGGAAGTGTCCATTACCAGAAGGCTTCTTCGCAACGGGGACAGTGATTTCAAAATCAATAAGCGCACCTGCCGGCTGAAGGATATCCAGGAGCTTCTGGCCAATACGGGCCTTGGAAAAGGGTCTCTTGCCATCATCGGACAGAACCGGGTGGACCAGGTGCTTACGGCCCGGCCTGATGAGAGGCGGCTCATATTTGAGGACGTGGCAGGCATCAGTCTGTACCGCATGAGAAAAAATGAGGGGCTCCGCAAGCTGGAGAAGACGGCGGAAAATATGGACAGGGTGCAGGACATGGTGGCCCTTCTGGATGAGCAGCTTGTTCCTTTGAAGGAAGGGGCGGAAAAGGCGAAGATTTACAAGGAGCTCATGAAGAAGAAGGCAGCAGTGAATGCATCTATGTCGGTGCTGAAGCTGACTTCCATCGGCCGTATGCTGTCCCGCTACGAGACGGAGTACAGAAATCTGGAAGAGGAAGATGTGAAATGGGAAACTGCCCTTTCTTCCTTTGCAGCGGAGAGGGAAAAGCTGGAAAAGCAGGCCCTTGATTTCCAGGAGGGACTGAAAAATCTGGGACAGAAAACAGCAGAGGCCCAGAAGGAAATGGAAGATCTCCGCGGCGATTTCCGAGTGAAGGAAGAAGCACTCCACCATGCGGAGGAGAAGAAGGGAGAACTGGCTGCGGAAGAAGAGGATCAGCAGGAAGCGGAACAGGAACTGGCTGAGGAAATCCGAAGCGGCGAAGAAGAGTACCAGGGCTTTGTGGAAGACTTCCGCCAGTGGGACGAAAAACGGAAAGCGGCGGAAAGGGAAAAGGCGGAACTGGAGAAGGCCCTTGCCCTTTCTGAATCTGCCTATGCGGAAAAGCTGGCAGTCAACCGGCAGAAAATCGCAGAGAAAGAGAGGCTGGAGCAGGAGCTGTCCCATGGAAGGGAAAACAGGGAGCGCCTGCAGAAGGAAAGGGAGGAAGCCCTTTCTTCCCTTCAGGAGAAGAAAGATCTTCTGGAAAAGATGACGGAAGAATCGAAGGTCATGAAGAAGAAGGAAGAAAAATCGAAAGCCCGGCTTTCTGAACTGGAAGAGCAGGGAAAGAAGGACAGCCTTCTTTTGAAGCAGAAGGAAGACCGTCGTTTCTCCATGATGAATGAAAAAGGGAAACGGGAGTCTGCCCTTTCCGCCATCCGTTCCAGAAAGAGTTATCTGGAGCGGGCGGAAAAGGAATACTCCGACTTTTCCATGGCAGTGAAAAATATCATGGCCCACCGGGAACAGTTTGGAAATTCCATTCATGGACTTTTGGGGGAACTGATTGAAGTGCCAAAGGCCTACACCGCAGCGGCGGAAGTGGCTCTGGGAAGCCGGATTTCCTGTATCGTCACCGATACGACGGAAGCTGCAGGCCGTATTATCCGCTGGCTGAAGGAAAGGCGCCTGGGCAGGGCTACCTTCTTCCCTCTGGAATCCATGCGCTCCTTCGGCTACGGCGGTCAGGAACAGGAGGCGGCCCGGGAGAAGGGAATCTGCGGCATTGCTTCCGAACTTTTCATCTGCCAGCCACAGTACCGGGAGCTTCTGAACTCCCTTTTGGGGAAAACCCTCATTGCAGAAACCCTGGATGATGCACGGCAGGTGGCAAAGAAGTACCGCTACCGGCTCCGCATTGTGACTCTCGATGGCCAGGTGGTGAATGCCGGCGGTTCCATGACCGGCGGTTCCATGAGAAAGAAGGAAAATACCTTCTTTGGCAGGAAACAGGAAATCAGCACCCTTTCCCAGGAGGAAAAGGAAAAATCCGAGGAGCTCAAGGAATATGTAAAGGCGCTGGCAGCGGAAGGGGAGGCCTGTGATGCCCTGGCCCGCCGGGTGATGGAAGAAAGGGAATCCTGGCAGGCACTGAAGGTGGAACTGGCATCCCTTACCGCCCAGCGGGAAGGTTTGGAGAACACCATAAAGGACCACAGCCTGGCGGCAGAGAAAGCGGAAGAAGAGGCAGGGCGGCGCCTTGCGGAAATGGAAGAAGAGGATGGAAAGATCAAGGATATTTCCGAAAGAATCAAAGCCCTTGCAGACATTCCGGAAGCAGGGGAGGATAAGGAAAGCAGCAGGCTGAAAAAAACACTGGAAGAAAAGAACCAGGAAATCCTTACCATTCATGTGTCCCTTACAAAGGCCCGGGAATCCCTCGCCTTCGGAAAACGGATGAAGGAGGATCGGGAAAAGGCACTGGCAGAGCAGAAGGCGGACAGGGAAAAGCTGGAAAAGGATAAGGAAGAAAACGGAAAACTCCTTCTGTCCCTGACGTCGGAAATGGAAAAGCTGAAAACCGATTTCCGGAAAGCGGAAGCCCTCTGGCAGTCCCACCGGCAGAACCAGTCCCGCATGCAGGATGATTCGGACAGCTTTGCCATGGAACAGAAGAAGCTGGAAGAGTCCTGGCGCAAGACCCAGGAGCAGTCTGCCAGAGTGAAAAGGGACATGGCGGAACGGCAGGGGCGCATCGACAATTTCAAAGCCCAGGAGGCGGAAGAAATCAAGCGTCTCCAGGAAAGCCACATGACCCTTCGGGAGGCAGAGGCCCTGCGGCTCCCCGGCTCCATGCAGGATATGAAAAAGGAAGAGGAAAGGCTGGCAGGAAAACTGGCGGAACTTGGAGCCGTCAATCCCAACGGGGAAGAGGACTACGCCAAACAGCTGGAAAAGAGAAAGTTCTATGAGGTGCAGATCGAGGATCTGACCAAAGCCAGAAATGGGCTGGAAACGGTAATTCGTGACATTGATAAGACCATGACGGAGCAGTTCGGCGAAGCCTTCGGGGAAATCAATAAGGAATTCGGCCGCATTATGCAGCTCATGTTCCAGGGAGGAAAGGCAAGGCTGGAACTCACCGACGAGGCCCATCCTCTGGACGGCGGTGTGGAAATGTACCTCCAGCTGCCGGGGAAAAAGCGTCAGCCTCTGACCCTCATGTCCGGCGGCGAAAGGGCACTTACCGTCATCGCCCTTCTCATTTCCTTCATGGCCTACCGTCCGGCGCCTTTCTGCTTTGTGGATGAAATCGATGCGGCCCTGGATGACGCCAATGTGGAAAGGTACAGCCGCATGATTGCGGACTACAAAAAGAAGACTCAGTTCATCGTCATTTCCCACAGAAAGAAAACCATGGAATTTGCCGATACCCTCCAGGGAGTCACCATGGCGGAAAAGGGCGTTTCTTCCCTTATTACCGTAAAAATGAAGGACTATGTGGAGTAGGGAGAAGCAGGCTTGACAATAAATTTTCAAAAAATCTCTTGACAACTCTTTCAAGCCGTGGTAAATTACTCACAACGAAACGATGAAGAAAAGAGTAGGCAGCCTGATGACGGCCAAGCGAGTCCGGAGAGTGAAAGCGGATACGGATAGGGTGCTGAAGTGCATTTCTGAGTTTGGCAGGTTGAAATGACAGTAGGCCTTCCCGGGAACTCCCGATACAGAGTCAGGGTTTGTTAGAACCTCTTAAGGTATACCTGGTGACAGGCATATGAAATTGGGTGGAAACACGAAGCACAGCTCTCGTCCCTTATGGGACGGGAGCTTTTTGATTTCTATGAAGAAAGGATGAAAAGGAATGGGCAGACTGATTGCAAAGAAACTGAATGAACTGGAATGGGGTCTGGCAGGATGCCTCCTGTTCCTGGGCATCTCTTCTCCCGCATTCCATCAGTTTTATAAAAAGTAAGGTTACAGGCTGACAGGGATCGGAAAGACTTCGCCTTGTGAAAGGCAGAACGGGAACAGGTGCCCGATTCGCAGAAGTTTCATGACTCTGAGCAGAAGAATAGGAACGGGACTTTGAAAAGCCCGTATCCGCCATGCGCCGGGGCGGAAAGCCCCGGCGGCATATTTCCAATGATACATTGATACCAAAAGGCAGGGAAGAAAAGAGTACCTTTCTAAAAACGGTTAAGCGAGTCCGGACAGTGAAAGCGGATACGGATAGGAAGGGGAAGTGCATTTCGGAGCCGGTGGCTGAAGGTCAGTAGGTCACATCGGGGACGCCCGTTACAGCGGAGGGCACTGACTGGTGCCTGCAGAAACCGGCCGTCGTATGGCCGGTGAAATTGGGTGGAAACGTAAGACCTCGTCCCTTTGGATGAGGTCTTTTTTATATACAGGAGGCCGTGCCATGAATGGAAACCGCCGATGTAAAAGGGTAATTTTTTAGCAGGAAACAAGAAAACGGAAACCGGAAACAGTATTTCTTATAAAAAGGAGACATCACATGACAGAAAGCAGAAGAGACTTCATTTCAAAAGTTTTCCATAATGAAAAAACAGACCGGGTGCCGGTGGGGTTCTGGCACCATTTCCTGGGCGATGAAACAGGATTCGATGCCTTTGCCCATCCGGAACTGACGGATACGGTACTGGCAGGACAGGCCGATTTCTACAAAGCCTTCCAGCCGGATCTCATTAAAATCATGACCGATGGCTATTTCAGCTATCCCCTGGAGGCACTGAAGAAGCCCCTGACATCGCCAAAGGAACTGAAGGACATCAGGCCTCTGGGAAAAGATTTGGACTGGTACCGATTCCAGATCGGCTATGCAAAGAAGCTGACCGCCCTTTACGGAAAGGAAGTACCCCTCTTCTACAACCTTTTCGCTGTGCCAAGAACCATTGAGTTCATGCAGGCTTCTCTTGGTCATCCGGTGGACATTGCTTCCTGGATTCAGGAATATCCGGAAGAAACGGCCCACGTATTCGACGTAATTTCCAAAGATTATGCGGATTTGGCCAGAGGGCTGATCGAAGAAGGCGGCGTGGACGGTATCTACCTTTCCGTAAACAACGTAAGCTATGACAGACTGACGGAAGATGCATATAAAAAATATGTGGCTCCCTATGAAATCCGCATTCTGGAGGCAGCCAATGCAGCAAAGGGCAGCAATATCCTTCACATCTGCGGGTACCACGGTTTCCACAATCACCTGGAATGGTACAAGGATTATCCATTCCAGGCAGTGAACTGGGCGGTGAAGGTAGAAGGGGTTCCCCTGAAGGAAGGGAAAGAGCTCTTCCATGGAAAAGCAGTCATCGGCGGCTTCGGACAGACGGAAAAGGATGTGATTTACCGGGGCAGCCGGGAGGAAATCGAAGAGGAAACGAAAAAGATTCTGGATGAAGTGGGCACCACCGGCGTCATTCTGGGAGCGGACTGCACCATACCGCGGGATACCGATGTGAACCATCTGGCATGGGTTCGTGAAGCAGCAGATAAGTATACAAAATAAGGGAGCGGGACATGATGAAACTGAAAACTTTAATCAAGGCAGCATTGATTGCAGGAACTTTGGGAATCGCACTGACCGCAGCAGGCTGCGGCGGAAACAAGGGGGATGCGGCCAAAGCCGGTGCTTCCGGAAACGGCGGAAAGAAAATCGTCAAGGTGGCCCATACGCCCCATTATTTCCCCTATGATTTTGTGGATGATGACAACAAATCCGACGGCATGGAAGTGGCGGTGATGAAGGAAGTGGCCAAAAAACTTCCGCAGTATGAATTCCGGTTCGTACCGACCTCTGATGACGACCTTCTTATCGGCGTGGAATCAGGCAAGTACGACATCGGTACCAAAGGCGCCTGGAAGACACCGGCCAGGGAAAAGAAATATATTTTCACGAAGAATTACATTGCCGCCAGTGTCATTGGCGTGACTATCCGCAAAGAGGATGCAGATACCATTAAGAATCTGGATGACTTCGCCAAAGCAGGAAAGAAACTGGTACCCATTGCTCCCCAGAATGCCCAGTACCAGGTGATTGAAGACTACAACGCCGCCCATCCGGACCATCCGGTAAAGCTGGAAGCCTCCGAAAACTTCCAGGTAGCCGATGCCTACACCTGGGTGCTGGAAGGAAGGTATGACGGCTACTTTGCCATCGAGCTGGCCTACAAGAAAAACGTGGAAGCTCCTGATGCGCCCTATAAGGACTTCAAAGATAAACTCAGCTATTTCCGCTACAAAGCAATCCCCACCTATCCGGTGATCAATAAGAATGATAAAGAACTGGCAGCGGACGTGGACAAAGCGTTGGGCGAACTGAAACAGGAAGGTAAGCTGGCGGAACTGGAAAACAAGTACTTCGGCGAAGAAGTGAGCAAGCTGGTGGATGCGAAGTAAAGGGCGTCCTTATGATACAACCCTGCAGCCGCTTTCCCACTAGGGAAGCACTGATTAATTC
>DCJJ01000074.1:20599-25129 GCA_002320515.1 Dialister sp. UBA1703
GCATTGCATAAAAATTCAAGAATAAAAGCAGACAGTGATTTAATCAGCGCTTCCCTAGTCTACTAGCTCACTAGTACACTAGTACACTATTTCACTATTTCACTATTTCACTATTTCACCAATCAAACAGGAGGTGTTATCAATGCAGACCAGACCATTCAGTCCGGAAATGATTTTTACATCCATACCGGCCCTTCTTCCTTACCTGGCGGTAACGCTGGTGGTGGGGGTGACGAGCATTCTTACGGGATCCCTGCTGGGGATGCTTCTTGCCTGGGCCAAATTGTCAGGACACAGGGTAATCCGCATGGCGGCGGATGGGTATACCTACATCATCCGATGCACACCTTCTATTGTCCTTCTCTTCATTGTTTTCTACGGCCTGCCCAAATTCATGGAATCGGAATTCGGCATAGATATGGACAATCTGTCCCGGGCGGTCTTCGTGATTATTACCTTTACCCTTCTTTTCGGAGCCTATGTGTCGGAAGTGTTCCGTTCCGCCTATGAGGCGGTGGACCGGGGGCAGTATGAGGCAGCGGTCACCATCGGTCTTTCGCCGCTGCAGGCTTTTTTCCGGGTCATGTTTCCCCAGGCGGCGGTGATTGCCCTTCCCAATTTCGGAAATTCCGTCATCAACCTGCTGAAGGAAAGCGCCCTGGCCTATACCATCGGCCTCATTGACCTGCTGGGACGGACCAATCTGATTATTGCCAAGAATTACGGCGCCTATGGTATTGAACTTTATGTGGCATGCCTCCTCATTTACTGGGGCCTCAGCATCATTATCGAGCAGGCCTTTCTCCGCATGGAGTCCTACCTGGGCCGCGGCCGTCTGAAGGCGTAAGGAGGAAATCATGGAACTGGACCTATCATTTATGCAGCATGCGCTGCCCTTTCTTCTGAAAGCCCTGCCGGTGACCCTTTTCATTACGGCTCTGGTGCTTCTTCTGTCCCTGGCTCCTGCATTTCTCATGGCAGAGAAGCGGATCGGTGCCGGAGGAATTGGGGAAAGGCTCATTACCCTTTATGTTTCCTTCATCCGCGGCACACCGCTGGTGCTGCAGATTCTCCTCATGTACACCCTTCTCCCCAGTCTTCTGAATGGGGCGGTGAAGGTCATGGGAAGCTCCTTTGATGTATTTCACGGTGTCAATCCTCTCTGGTATGCCATTATCGTATTTACCCTGAATACCATCGCCCTTCTGTCGGAGGTGTTCCGGTCCGCCATTTTAAGTGTATCGGAAGGACAGATGGAAGCCGGTCTTACCATCGGTTTGTCCCGCTTCCAGACCTATGTGCAGGTCATCATTCCCCAGGCGCTCACCTCGGCCCTTCCCAACATATGCAACCTTACGGTGAACCTCATCAAGGGTACGTCCCTTGCCTTTTTCATGGGGATTAAGGACATTATGGCAGCTGCCAAAATCCAGGCTTCCTTTGGCTATAACTACATAGAGGCTTACCTGGAAGTATTTATTCTGTATGTTATCGTCTGCACCGTGGTGCAGGTTCTTTACAAAATTTTTGAAAAACGCACCGGTCTCTATCGCACCGCAGGGCAGGAGGGATAAAAATGCTTGAAATATCGCATGTAAGAAAACATTTCGGAAAACAGGAAGTACTGAAAGATGTAACCCTGAAGGTAAACAAGGGGGATGTGATTGTCATTTTAGGCCCTTCCGGCTCCGGCAAAACGACTTTTCTTAGAAGCCTGACCTTTCTGGAAAGGGCGGATGAAGGGGAAATGGTATTCGGTGACAAGAAACTGGATCTTCACCGGGCCAAACAGAAGGAAATCAGCTGGGTGAGAAAGCACACGGCCTTTGTATTTCAGAACTACAACCTTTTCGCCAACAAGACAGCCCTTCAGAATGTGATGCTTGGCCTCACCGTAGGACGGGGCGTGCCGAAGGCGGAGGCGGAAGCCATTGCCGGAAGGGCGCTTATGGAAGTGGGGCTGGCGGACCGGGCGGACTACTATCCGTCCCAGCTTTCCGGCGGCCAGCAGCAGCGGGTAGGCATTGCCCGGGCCATGGCTGTAAAGCCGGATGTGATTTTCTTTGACGAACCTACCTCCGCCCTGGATCCGGAGCTGGTAGGCGGCGTTCTTTCCGTCATGAAAAAACTGGCGGCGGACGGAGTGACCATGGTGGTGGTGACCCATGAAATGAAATTTGCCAGAGAGGCAGCTACCCGGGTGGTGTTCATGGACGGCGGCGTCATTGTGGAAGAAGGAAGTCCGGAAGAAATTTTCACCCATCCCAAAGAAGCCAGAACCCGCCGGTTCCTGCGCCGCATTCTGGACAGGGAACCGGGGATTGAGGAAGAAGCACCGGCGCCCATCCCGGCAGGCAGCTCTCTTTCCGGTGTTCTGCCCAATATGGCATAAAGGAGGACCTATGAAACGATTTCAAAATAAAGTGAGCCTTATTACCGGAGGCAATCGAGGCATAGGAAGGGCCATTGCCCTCCGCCTGGCCTCCGAAGGAAGCGGCATCATCCTTTTTGGAAGAAATGAGAGGGATAATCAATCGGTGGAAAAGGAAATCACCGAAGCCTTTGGCGTTCCCGTGAAAAGCTATGAAGTGGATATTTCATCGAAAGAATCGGTGGAAGAGGGCGTCAAGGCAGCCATTTCCCATTTCCGCCGTATTGACGTTCTTATCAATAACGCCGGCATCTGCCGCCTTTCCACACCCTTTGCAGAGGTAAAGGACGAAGAATGGGCCCAAACCCTGTCAGTCAATCTTTACGGCGTGATTTATACCACAAGGCTGGTGATTCCCTATCTGGAAAAGGAAGGCGGGAAAATCATCAACATCGCATCCCTGGCCGGTGAAGTAGGCGGTATTGCCACCTCCGCCGACTATGTGGCCAGCAAGGCGGCGCTGCAGGGAATCACAAAATCCCTGGCAAGAGAACTGGGGCCGAAACATATCAATGTAAATGCCATTGCACCGGGATTCGTCCGTACGCAGATGACTGAAAAGATGAGTATCAACCTGGACGCCATTCCCTTGAGACAGGTGGCGGAGCCGGAAGATATTGCCGCAGCTGCTGCCTTCCTCTCCTCCGACGATGCACGCCTCATTACAGGCACCACGCTGGATGTGAATGGCGGAATGTATATGAATTGAATCGGTTATAATAAAAACAGGAACTTAGGAGTTCCTGTTTTACGTTGAAAGGAAATCGGTATGAAACTATTTGGAAAACCGCTCATCATAGAAGAGCAGGGAAGCTTTGCCGCCGGCGGCAGGGTGATTCATGAAAAAGGAACCTACAGTGAAGACCATGCCCTGTCTCCGGAGGGACAGGGAAAGCATGTGGACCATGGCTATGTGTTTTACCAGATACCGGCAAAGGCCGGAAAGAATGCGCTCCTCTTCCTTCACGGCGCCGGACAGAGCGGTGCCTGCTTCGAAACCACGCCTGATGGAAGAGAAGGTTTCCAGACCATTTTCCTTCGTAAAGGTTACAAGGTGTACCTTATGGACCAGCCAAGGAGAGGGAGAGCAGGAAGCAGCGGGATAGAAGGAAATATAACGCCCGCAGCAGATGAAGCGCTGTGGTTTGACATTTTCCGCTTCGGCCATTATCCCCGTTACTTTGAAAACGTGCAGATTCCCCGGGGCGAAGAAGCGGAAAACCAGTTCTGGCGGAAAGTGACGCCTAATACCGGTGCCTTTGACCCGCTGCTCACAGCAGATGCCCTTTTGGAAACGGTGAACCGGACAGGAAATACTATCCTCATTACCCATTCCCAGGGCGGCTCTCCGGGGTGGCTGGCAGCTATGAAGAGTGAGAATATAAAGGCCATTATTGCCCTGGAACCGGGAGTGGGATTTGTCTTTCCGGAAGGCGAAGTACCGCCGCCTATGGAATCATCAAGTCCTTTCGGACCTTTGAAAGGCGTAGCCGTTTCTCGAAACGATTTTGAAAAGCTTACTCACATCCCTATTCTTATGATTTTCGGAGACCATATTCCCGAAAAGCCAAGTCCCCATGGCGGCGAAGACAACTGGCGGGTCCGTCTCAAGGAAGCCCGCCTCATGGCAGACGCCATCAACCGACGCGGCGGAGATGCAAAAGTTCTTCACCTGCCGGAAATCGGAATCTACGGCAATACCCATTTCCTTTTTGAAGACAAAAACAATGAGGACATAGCGGATATTATGGACCGGTGGATACAGGAGAAGGGACTGGGGGAGTAGGGGTTAGATATTAGACGATAGACTATGGATGGTAGGAATGGCGGTGTTTGGCTGTCCGTTGCCGGCTGCCGGCTGTCCGCTTACCGTTGTTATGAATATCATGGTCGCTACGCTCTCCTGTCATTTCGAGCGGAGCCCTGAAATCTCCCGGCAAACAGTTTCTGGTGGTGATGGCTATAAAAATGCGGCGGAGCCGCCACCACAACCCTCGTCCCGAAGGGCCGTCAAACTTAAGAACCCTCCGGCCGCAAGGCCGGAGGGTTCTTAGAACCTTGTCAATACCCGCCAAACTTAGTGTAAAATTTTACTCGGT
>DCJJ01000006.1:0-45842 GCA_002320515.1 Dialister sp. UBA1703
GAACATAATTTGCAGGAGCAAAGCGACGCACAAATTATTGTGAGTCGGTGATAGCCGTGCTGTATGGAGTCGTCAGACGACTGAAAATCCAGTGAGTCGTTTCCCCTGTGGGGCTATCCACAACCCTCGGCGGCAGAGCCGCCGTCAAACTTAAGAACCCTCAGGCCGAAGGCCTGTCAATCTTAAGAACCTTCCCTCTGACCCCTCTGAATCCCGTCCCTCCATGGCCCCCACCATCCTCCACCACAGGTGGGGGATTTTTTCGTGGTGGGAAATCCCCGAATCTCTCCTTTCCACCGTCCGGAGAGTTCCATTTCCTTTATAATCTTGAAATTTTCCTGTATTTATCGCACTTTCCAGAGCTGCCGGATTCCTGTTTCCTTCGCACCAAACAAACTTTTCCGTTGTAAGTAAGTGGGGGTATGTGGTAGAATGTGGGTAAATGTGGAGGAGGTGGAAGGATTATGTTCATGAATGAGTATTCTCATACCATTGACAGCAAGGGACGTATGATCCTTCCGGCCAAGTTCAGGGAGGAGCTGGGCAACAGTTTTGTGCTGGCTCCGGGACTGGATACCTGTCTCTGCATTTATCCCAGGGAAAGGTGGGATGCCCTCATTGCGAGGCTTCAGAAGCTGCCTTTTACGAACCATAAGGTGAGAAAGATTATGCGTCATCTTATCGGCAGGGGGACTGAAATGGAATGTGACAAGCAGGGGAGGATTCTGATTCCCCAGCATCTGCGCGCCTTTGCACAGCTGAAGAAGGAGGCCTGCATTGTAGGTACGGGGCCTATTATCGAGATCTGGGATCCGGTGCTTCTGGATGCTGATGAAAATGGCGACGAGTCTATGGCAGATATTGCAGATTCTCTGGATCTGCCGCTGAATTTTGATTTGTAAGGGGAGGGTTTCATGGAATTTCGTCATACTACCGTTCTTCTTCATGAAATGATTGATTCTGTGCTCACCGATCCCCATGGCATTTATGTGGACTGCACACTGGGCGGCGGCGGTCATTCTCTGGCTCTTTCGGAAAAGCTGGCAGATGACGGGCTCCTGATCGGCGTGGATCAGGACCAGGAGGCCATTGATGCGGCTTCTGAAAGGCTGAAGGGGACGGCGTGCTGTCATCTTTTTGTCCGTGATAATTTTTCCCATATATCGGATATTCTGTCTTCTCTGTCCATTGAGAAGGTGGATGGATTTATTTTTGACCTGGGCGTTTCTTCCCATCAGCTGGATGACGGGGAGAGGGGATTTTCCTATATGAATAACGGGAAGCTGGATATGCGTATGGACCGGCGGAATCCTCTCACCGCCTATGAAATCGTGAATACCTACGATGAGGAGGATTTATCCTGCATCATCAGAGAGTACGGCGAGGAGCGATGGGCAAAGCGGATCGCCCGCTTTATTGTGGATTTCCGGAAGGATAAGCCCATTGAGACCACCGATGACCTGGTGCATGTGATCAAGGCGGCCATTCCTGCCAATGCCAGAAGGAGCGGGCCCCATCCGGCAAAGCGGACTTTCCAGGCTATCCGGATTGAGGTAAACAATGAGCTGGGCATCCTGAAGGATACTATGGAGGCCTGTGTGAACCATCTGAAGGTGGGCGGAAGGCTGGGGGTCATTACGTTCCAGTCTCTGGAGGATCGGATTATCAAGAATGCTTTCCGTGAAATGGAAAGGGACTGCATCTGTCCGCCGGATCTTCCGGTGTGCATGTGCCATCATCACAGGACGGTGAAGGGTCTGGGGAAGGCCAGAAAGCCTTCGGAAAAAGAAGTGGAGGAAAATCCACGGGCCAGGAGCGCGGTGCTCCGGGTGGTGGAGAGAGTATAGGAAACGGAAATTTCCCATGCCCTGGTGTGAATAGAATGGGGAGAGATGTTGTATGGTTTCGCAGAATGTACAGATGATGGATTATATGTCATCCATGCCCCGGGGAATTGCCATCCCCCGGGAAAGAGCAAAAGAAGAGGCGTCTTCCGGAAGCCTGATTCATCATGTGGTTCTGGGGATTATTATGATTCTCCTGCCCTTTATGGTAGCCACCATTCTTCATGGTTTTAATGTGCAGGCGGAGTACAATATGCAGCAGGTGCGGGCGGAGGTCATGAGCCTTGAAAAGGAAAATTCCGTGCTGAAGCTGGAGGTTTCCCGGCTGGATGCGCCGGTTCGTATCCAGAAGATTGCGGAAACGAAGCTGGGCATGCGCCTTCCTTCAAGGAATGTGTATGGCGGCGTGGAAGGGTCCCGGCGGGGAACGCAGGTTTCTAAGGCTTCATTATCTTCTTCTCCGAAAACAGTGAGATGATTCCGGTTTCCGGGAGACGAAGGCTGCTGCCGGATCTGTATCAGAATAGATAACTGCTTAAAAATTGAATTAAAATTATAAAAAATAGCGGCCTTTTTTAAGGGCCGCTATTGTACTTACCGGGGTTTTAAGCTATCATAAATAATGACGCTTAATTGAAATTGATTCAGAGGTGATCATTTTGAAAACATTAAAAGAATTGATCCGTATGACTCCTGTGGAAAAAGTGACAGGCAATGCGGACATTGAGATTAAAGATGTAACGGCTGATTCCCGCATGGTGGTGGAGGGCGGATTATTCATCTGCCTTTCCGGCGCCCATGTGGACGGCCATGATTTCGTGAAGGCTGCTGTGGAAAAGGGAGCTTCTGCCATTGTAGCTTCCAGGGAAGTGGACGTACCGTCTTCTGTGGCTGTGGTGTATGTAAAGGACACCCGGAAGGCCATGGAGGATATGGTACCCTTTTTCTTTGATTATCCTACCCGGAAAATGCGTATGATTGCCCTCACCGGCACCAACGGCAAAACCACCACCACCCATGTGGCAGCCCACATCCTGCACCATGCAGGACATAAAACCGGTGTTATCGGCACCATCCATGCCTTAATCGGCGATAAGGAAATCCCCACCCACAATACCACTCCTGACGTTATCGATCTGGACCGTATTCTTTCGCAGATGGCAAAGGAAGGGGTGGAATACGTGTGCATGGAAGTTTCCTCCCATTCCCTGGTGCTGGGCCGTGTGGCAGGCTGCGAATTCGATGATGCGGTTTTCACAAACCTCACCGAAGATCATCTGGATTTCCACAAGACCATGGATAATTATGCAAAGGCCAAGGCCATTCTTTTCCATATGGTTTCTTCTAAAGGACAGACGAAGAAGGGCAAGTCCGCCTGGGTAAACATGGACGATCCCTATGCCCATGTGATGGAGGAAGCAGTGGATGACAGAAATATCTGCACTCTTCATACCTACAGCATGATCCATCCAACGGCAGACCTCTATGCCCATGATATTCACTTTACCGGTAAATCTTCCGCCTTCAAGGTAACCTATGAGGGAAAGGATTATGACTTTGAAACGAAGCTGGCAGGCCGCTTCAATGTGTACAACACCCTGGGCGCCGTAGGCGCTTCCCTGTCGGAAGGGGTGGATATGGATACCATTGTGGAAGCCATGAAGGATTTCAGAAGCGTGCCCGGCCGTTTTGAACTGATTGATGAGGGCCAGCCCTTCACGGTGGTGGTGGATTATGCCCACACCCCCGACGGTCTGGAAAAGATTCTGACCACCGCCGAGGAAATCACCAAGGGCCGCATTATCGTCGTATTTGGCTGCGGCGGCGACCGGGACCGCATGAAGCGCCCCATTATGGGCCGCATTGCTGCAAGAAATGCAGATATTGCCCTGGTGACCAGCGATAATCCCCGCACCGAAGACCCTGCTTCCATTGTGAAGGAAGTGGCAGCCGGTGTGGAGGAAGTGAAGAAGGAAAAGCCTTCCCTTTCCTATGAAGTGATTGTGGACCGGAGAAGCGCTATCCGCCGGGCCATTGAACTGGCCGAGCCGGGAGATATTGTGCTCATTGCCGGCAAGGGCCATGAAAATTACCAGATCCTGAAGGATAAGACCATTCATTTTGATGACAGGGAAGAAGCCAGAAAGGCACTGAAGGAGAAATAAAATGGCATCATTTACACTGGAGGAAATCGAAAAGGCAGCAGCTGCCAGGCTGATCCGGCGGGGGAATAACCCCTTTGTGGACGGTGTGAGCACCGATACTCGCACCATCAGGGCAGGGGAGCTTTTTATCGCCCTTACCGGTGAGAATTTCAACGGCCATGCCTTCGTGAAGAAGGCGGTGGAGGCAGGCGCAGCGGCTGTCATGATTTCTGATGCGTCCTACGGGGATGGCCTGGATCCCAAGGTTACCGTATTCCTTGTGAAGGATACGAAAAAGGGACTGGAGGATGTGGCCCATTTCCACCGCATGCGTTTCCACGTGCCTGTAATCGGTGTCACCGGCTCCAACGGGAAGACCACCACCAAGGATATGATTACCGCCATCCTTTCCACCCGCTTGCATGTGACTGCCACGCAGAAGAATTTCAATAATGAAATCGGCCTTTCCATGACTCTTCTTTCCATGACAGGAGATACGGAGGTCTGTGTGGTGGAAATGGGCATGCGGGGCTTCGGACAGATTAAGGAACTCTGCCATATTGCTTCTCCCACCATGGGGGTGGTGACCAATGTAGGCACTTCCCACATTGGCATCCTGGGAAGCCAGGATAATATTGCCAAAGCGAAGAAAGAACTGATCGATGCCCTTCCTGCCGACGGCACGGCCATCCTGAACGGCGACGATGAAAGAGTGTGCGCCATGGGAAAAGGCTTTGCAGGCCGGGTCATCCGCTACGGCCTCAATGGCCGGTATACGGTCAGGGGCAGCGATGTGCGCTATGAAGAGGAAGACACAAGATATACCTGCACCTGCTTTGATGAAGCTTTCAAGGTGAAGCTCCATCTTCTGGGGGTGCATAATGTGTATGATGCCCTGGCTGCCACAGCGGCCTGCCGGGTGCTGGGCGTGGATACAGAGAAAATCCAGCGGGCCCTCGGCGATTTCCGCCCTGCCGGACAGCGGCAGGCTGTGGAAACCATTGACGGCATTACCGTGCTGGATGATTCCTATAATGCCAACCCCCTTTCCATGGAGATGGCCTTCCGTTCTGCGAAACAGATGGCAGGAAAACACTATTTCCTTGTGCTGGGAGATATGGGCGAACTGGGCCGCTTTGAGGAAAAGCTCCATTATGAAACAGGCCTTACGGCAGCGAAAATCGGATTTGACGGCCTTATCACCGTAGGCCCGCTTTCCCGTTTCCTTGCCAAAGGCGCGGAAGAAGGAGGCATGCAGGTGGTCCATACCTGCGATACCTGCGGGGAAGCGGCGGAAGAGCTTAAGAAATTGGCCGGCCCCGGCGACGTGGTGCTTGTGAAAGGTTCCCATTACATGCATATGGAAACGATTCCTGCGATTCTGAGGGGAGCTATGGGAAAGAATGGAAAGTAATTACTTGGTTTACCTTGCGGAATCGGCAGCGCTTACTGTGATTCTTGGATTTTTTGCCATTCCGCTTCTTAAAAAATTAAAAGCCCGCCAGTCCATCCGGGAAGAAGGGCCCAAGTCCCACCGCGTGAAGAACGGGACCCCCACCATGGGCGGCCTTTTCATGCTGCTGGCAGCGGTGCTTGTAGTGATTTTCAATAAAATGATTGACCCTTCCGTGCTCTGGCTCCTTTTCCTTACCCTGGGACATGGGGTGCTGGGCTTTCTTGATGATTTCATCAAGGCGGAGAAAAAAAGAAATCTGGGACTTACGGCAAAGCAGAAAATGCTGGGACAGATCATTCTGGCCGTTCTTTTCTGCTGGGGCGTGGTAGATACCCTTCATCTGCCCTATTCCATTGCCATTCCCTTTACAAATATGGATATTTCCATCGGACTTCTGTACTATCCCTTCGTGGTCCTTGTCATTGTAGGCGCGTCCAATGCGGTAAACCTGACAGACGGCCTTGACGGGCTGGCTTCCGGCTGCTGCGTCATTGCCTTTTCCGCCTATGCGCTGTACTGCTATATGACCGGTTTCAACGATCTGGGGTATTTCATCATTATTCTGGCAGGCGCCTGCATCGGCTTCCTTTTCTTCAACTACCATCCCGCCAAGATTTTCATGGGGGACACCGGTTCCCTGGCTCTGGGCGGCGCCATTGCAGGTATTTCCGTTATGACCAGGACAGAGCTCCTTCTTATTTTCCTGGGCATGATTTTCGTACTGGAAGCGCTTTCCGTCATTATCCAGGTGGCTTCCTTCCAGCTCACCGGGAAAAGGGTGTTCAAAATGAGCCCTCTTCACCATCATTTCGAGCTCTGCGGATGGAGCGAGGTCTATGTGGTATGGGCTTTCTGGATTTTTGAGGGGATTGCGGCCTGCGTGAGCCTGCTTCTGGCTATCAGGGCTTTATAAGACCATTCATCTCTGTGCTTTTGAACTGTCAGGCTGCTGCCTGATTCCATGGGGAGGTAAATTATGAAAAGTGTATTGATTCTCGGCGCGGGCATCAGCGGTTTGGGAGCTGCTCATGTGCTTCTCCGCCATAATGTGAAAGTGCTGATTTCCGATTTAAAAGATTCCATCCATGACAGGAAGGAAAAGGATGCATTAACGGAATTGGGCGCGTCCTTTAGATTCGGTCCCCATTCCCTGGATCTTCTTAACGGCGTGGATACGGTGGTTGTGTCTCCGGTTATTCCAAGGGAAAATCCGGTGGTGGCTGAGGCCTTTAAACGGCATATGGATGTGATCAGTGAAGTGGAACTGGCCTACCGGGTGACAAAGGCGCCTATTCTGGCCATTACCGGCACCAACGGCAAAACCACCACCACCACCCTTCTTGGCAGCATGGTCAGCAAAAGCGGCAGGCCCTTTGCCCTGGCAGGGAATCTTGGCATTTCCCTCAGCCGGGAAGCGGAGCTTGTACCGGCAGACGGTGTGATTGCCGCTGAAGTTTCCAGTTTCCAGCTGGAATTCATTAAAATCTTCAAGCCCAGGGCCGCCGTAATTTTAAACATTACGCCGGACCATCTGGAAAGGCACCACACCATGGAAGCCTATGTGGCTGCCAAGGCAAGAATTTTTGAAAATATGGATGAATCGGACTGCCTCCTTCTGAATGCCGAAGATTCCTATACGCCGGAGCTTAAAAAGCAGGCGGAAACCCATACCCATGTATGCCTCCTTTCCACCCGCCATGCAGTGGAAGAGGGCGCTTTCCTTGACGGGGATGTGCTGGTCATCCGCAGACAGGGGAAGGGAATCCGTCTTCTGCACACAGGTGAAATGAAACTCAAGGGGCTGCAGAATTATGAAGATGCCCTGGCTGCTTCCTTCCTGGCCTATGAAGGGGGAGTGCCGGTGGATGTCATCGTTTCCGTGCTGAAGGATTTCACCTCCCTTCCTAACCGCATTGAATATGTACGCACCCTTCATGATGTGGAATATTACAACGATTCCAAGGCTACCAATACGGACGCTGCGGAAAAGGGGATGAGCGCCTTCGGTAAACCGGTAATCCTTATTGCCGGCGGCTATGACAAGGGAACGCCCCTTGAAGAATTCATGGAGGAAGTGAAGAAACATACAAAGCATCTGATTCTCCTGGGCGCGGCAGCTGACCGCTTTGAAAAGGAAGCAAAAAAAGCGGGAGTTTCTTCCATTCACCGGGTGTCTTCCATGAGAGAAGCGGTTATGACCGGACAGAAACTGGCTGAAGCAGGGGATATTGTCATCCTTTCACCTGCCTGCTCTTCCTTTGACATGTACCACAACATGGAAGAACGGGGCATGGATTTCAAACGTATTGTTAAAAGTCTGACCTGACGGGGGAGTTATGAAACGAATTATTCTATCCGGCGGCGGCACCGGCGGTCATATCTATCCCGCCATCACCATCGCCCGGGAGCTTTCCAAACTGGAGGATGTGGAGTTCCTCTTCGTAGGCACTCCAAGGGGCATGGAGTCCAGAATCGTTCCGAAGGAAGGGTTCCAATTCGCCTCCATTCCCGCCTATGGCCTGAAGCGTTCCTTCACGCCGAAGAATCTTGCCATCCTTATGAAAACCGCAGGCAGCCTTTTCAAGGCAAGGTCCATTCTGAAACAGTTCAAACCGGATGTGGTGATCGGAACCGGCGGATACGTGTGCGGCCCCATCCTCATGGCGGCGGCGCTCTCCCACATTCCCACCCTAATCCAGGAGCAGAATGTGATTCCCGGCATTACCAATAAAATCCTCTCCCATGTGGTAGATACCATTGCTCTTGGCTACGAGGACGCTAAAATGCGCTTTCCCCGTCCGGAGAAATGCGTGTATACAGGAAATCCCATCCGCCCCGACATTATTGAGGCGAAAAGGGAGGAAGCCCGCCGCGAGCTGGGCATTTCACCGGACACCTTCATGGTGCTCATCACAGGCGGCAGCCGGGGCGCCCGCTCCATCAACACAGCCATGGAAGGGGTGCACCGCCATTTCAAAGATGACAGTCACCTCTGCCTTTACCATGTTACGGGCACCCTGGAATATGATAAAATAATAGAGGCGCTGCACGCCGACAAAGACGGCAGGGTAGGGAAGGCAGGACGGATTATAAAGTACGAGTACCACATGCCCCGGGCCCTGGCTGCGGCGGATCTCATCATCTGCCGTGCCGGTGCGGTGAGTCTGGCGGAACTGGCAGCCCGCGGGCTGCCGGCCATCCTCATTCCCTATCCCTATGCAGCAGAAGATCACCAGACCTTCAATGCCCGGGTCTTTGTAGCGGCGGGAGCTGCCAAAATGATTGTTGACAAGTATCTCACCGATAAGGAACTGATCCAGGATATTTCCTATCTGAAGGAAACACCGTCCACACTGCGCAGCATGTCTGATGCATCCGCAGGGCTTGGAAAAATCCATGCCGGCAGGGATATTGCCCGTCTGGCACTTCAGCTTGCTGAAAAAAGGGGGCACAAGTGATGAATCTTAACGAATATACAAATTTTCATTTTATCGGTATCGGCGGCATGGGCATGCGGGCCCTGGCTGAAATCCTGCTGGAAAAGGGGTATTCCGTTTCCGGCTCTGATATGGCCGACTCTCCGGTGCTTGAAAGTTTCCGGAAAAGAGGGGCTTCCATCTATATAGGCCATGATGCTTCCCATGTGAAAGGGGAGGGCTGCGTGGTCATTTCCTCCGCTATTTCCAAAGATAATCCGGAGCTTGTGGAAGCTGAAAAGAAGGGGCTTCCCGTATTCCACCGGTCCGATGTGCTGGCGGCCCTCCTGCTTGCGGGGAAGGGGATTTCCGTAGCCGGAGCCCACGGGAAATCCACCACCTCCGGCATGCTGGGACAGATTTTCTACGAAGCAGGCACAGACCCCACCATCGTGCTGGGAGCTGCGGCTGACTATATCCATGGAAACTCCATCTGCGGCAAAGGGGACTATGTGATTGCCGAAGCCGATGAAAGCGACGGCTCTTTCCTGAAATTTAAAAACTACCTGACCGTAGTGACCAATGTGGAAGATGACCATCTGGACCATTATGGCAGTGTGGAAAATATCCGCAGCGCCTTTGCGGAATTTATCAATCATATTTCCTACGATGACGGCGCCGCCTTCCTCTGCCTTGACAGCGAAGGGGTAAGGGCCATTCTTCCGAAAATTCATAAGAAGGTCATTACCTTCGGCCTGGATGAGAAGGCTGATGTGGCGGCCCTTCATCCCCGCTACGAAAACCGGTTCCTCTGCTACGATGCGAAGGTTTTCGGCAAGGTGCTTGGCACGGTACGTCTCCAGGTGCCGGGGCTTCACAATGTGCGGGACTCCCTGGGCGCCCTGGCGGCTGCCCTTTACTGCGGCATCCCCTTTGAAAAGGCGGCGGAATCCCTGTCCCGTTTCTGCGGCGTGAAGAGACGGTTTGAAACGAAGTTTAGAAGCGATGACCTTTGGATTGTGGACGACTATGCTCACCATCCCACGGAAATCAAAGCCACCCTCAAAGCTGCCAGGGAAACGGGCAATCATCGGATTCTCTGCGCTTTCCAGCCTCACCGCTATTCCCGGACCAAACTGCTGAGGGATGAATTTGCAGAAGCCTTTGATGACGGCGATATCCTGTTCTTCACTGATATTTATGCAGCCAGTGAGGAAAAGATTCCCGGCGTGGACGGTCATACCATTCCGGATGCCGTGAAGGCCCATATTCCTGAAAAGGATATCCGCTATGTGCCGTCGGTGGATGATGTGGCCCGTTCCATTTATGACATCCTTCAAAAGGGGGACCTGGTGATTACCATGGGTGCCGGCAGCATTACCAGGGCAGGCGGAATGCTGGTTCAGTTATTAAAAGAAAAGGGAATGCCAAGTGATAAATAAAGAAACGAAAATCGTGGTTCTTATGGGCGGTCCGTCCACGGAAGCGGAAGTTTCCAGAAATACGGGCAACGCCATTGCAGAGGCCCTGGAGTCCATCGGCTACAGGGTGATTCCTATGGAATATGATCCCCACCATGTGGTGGAAAACCTGAAAAAGGCAGGAGCGGAAGTGGTGTTTATCGCCCTTCACGGCAAGTACGGAGAAGACGGCACCATCCAGAGCGTACTGGAGCTGGCCCGGATTCCCTACACCGGCTCCGGCGTCACTTCCTCCGCCATTACCATGGACAAAATCATGAGCAGCCACCTGTTCAAGCAGGCCGGCCTCCCCATGGCCCATTCCCGCCCCTACTTCCTGAAAGACGGGAAGGATGCGGTTATTTCTTCCATTCTTTCCGAATTTTCCTTCCCGGTGGTGCTGAAACCGGCCTGCGAAGGCTCCACCATCGGCATTGAAATCGTGAAGAACAAAGAAGATCTTCCTGCTGCTGTGGACAGGGTGTTCAAGGTGGAAGGACGGATCCTTGCAGAAGACTATCTGGCAGGCGGTGAATTCACCGTATCCGTGCTGGACGGCAGGGCTCTTCCGGTGATTGAAATCTGTCCCCATTCCGGCCAGTATGATTACCATTCCAAGTACACCAAAGGCGCTACGGACTATATCGTGCCTGCTCCCATTTCCAAAGAGCTCTCAGAGGAAATGAGCCGCATTGCGGAAGAGGGCTACCGGATCTGCGAATGCAGCGGCGCCGTGCGCTTTGATTTCAAAACAGACGAAGAGGGGCATCCCTTTGTACTGGAAGCCAATTCCATTCCCGGCATGACTTCTACCAGCCTTGTGCCCAAGGCTGCTGCAGCGGATGGGATTTCCTTCCCCAGGCTCTGCGAAATGATACTGATGGAAGCAGGCCTTGATAAAGTCTGACAGGACATCATTATGGATAATTTTAAAAGTTTTAACGATTTCCTGAAGGAACAGCACGGAACCCCCGAGGGATTTCACGAAAAGCCTAAGGTGGAGGCACCGCCGGAAGAGAAAGTAAGACGGCCGGTGAAGAAGCATAAATCGCCCATCCGCTCCCACGGAAGAGGAAAGGCCTATGCAGCTGGCGCCCTTGCAGCAGCGGCTGCTGTAACTCTTTCTCTCTTCTTCCTGCCCATCCCCCTGGGGTATATCGACCTTAAAGGCACCGATGTTCTTACGGTGGATGATGTTATTTTTGAGGGGCGCATCCGTGAGCCGGTGAACGTGCTGCAGGTGAGTTCGTCCAAACTGGAGGAACGGCTTTCCAAAGATATCCGTCTGTCTGCCGTATCCGTAAGCCGGAGATTTCCCTTCGTACTGGAAGTGGATGTAATGGACCGGATACCCCTTGCTATCGTGCAGGACCAGTTCGGCTATGCGTTCCTTGATAAGGACGGCATGGTGATGGACACCACCCAGTCCATTAAGAAGGTCAATGTGCCGCTCATTACAGGAAAGAGGATGGGAAATCTTCTTCTCGGGGACTCGGTGGCCGGCGGCGAACTGGACTCGGCCCTGGATTTCCTGAACCATCTTTCCCCCGAAGGGCTTCGCGTTTTTTCGGAAATCAACATAGGCAACGGGAATGACATCAAAGCCTATACCCGGGACGGCATTACAGTGCGTCTGGGCAGCGGCCCTGATATGGCGGGACAGGCCAGGCTGGCGGAAAACATGGTAGGCGATGTGAAGGCCCGGGGACTTTCGGTGGAATACCTGGACGCCAATCCGGCATCTCCTTTCATCAAGCTGAAAAAATAAATAAAAAACTGCCTCTTTCCCAGTAATAACTGTAGCGAACTTGTGCAAAGTATTGTACAATGTAAGATATGATTATCTTGATAAGAAGATGACTATCAGAATGAATAATGAAACAAAAAGTCAATCTCATGACGCAGAGGATCCTAAAGGAGGAGCGAACATGGAACAGTCTGAAATTGCTAAAATTAAAGTAATCGGTGTAGGCGGCGGCGGAAATAACGCTGTCAACCGTATGATTGATGAAGAAGTAAAGGGCGTTGAATTCATCGCTGTCAATACAGAACTGCAGGTACTGAACAAGTCTGAAGCGGAAACCAAGATTCAGATCGGCGAAAAGCTGACCAAAGGTCTTGGCGCCGGCGCAAAACCGGAAGTAGGGGAACAGGCTGCGGAAGAATCCCGCGAAGACCTGACCAAAGCTTTAACCGGCGCAGACATGGTATTCGTCACTGCCGGCATGGGCGGCGGCACCGGCACCGGCGCAGCTCCTGTAGCTGCACAGTGCGCCAGGGAACTGGGTGCTCTCACCATTGCCGTAGTCACCAAACCTTTCAGCTTTGAAGGCAAAGTGAGAGCCAAGAATGCGGCCGAAGGCATTGAAAGACTGAAACAGAACGTCGATGCCATCCTGGTCGTTCCGAACGACAAACTGATGAGCATTATCGATAAGAAAACATCCATTAAAGATGCTTTCAAAACGGCAGACGATGTACTCCGCCAGGGCATCCAGGGTATTTCCGACCTCATTACCGTACCGGGCATTATCAATCTGGACTTTGCGGACGTGAGAACCATTATGAGCGACCAGGGGGATGCCCTCATGGGTATCGGCATCGGCACCGGCGACAACCGTGCCAGCGATGCAGCAACCATGGCCATCAACAGCCCCCTGCTTGAAAGAAGCATCGAAGGCGCCAAGGGCATCATCATCAACATTACAGGCAACGAAGACCTGGGCCTCTTTGAAATCAATGAAGCTTCCCAGATTATTACAGAAGCGGCAGATCCCGATGCCAACATCATCTGGGGTACTTCCGTAGATCCGGATTTGGACAATGATACAGTGAAGATTACTGTTATTGCCACCGGTTTCGGCGACAAGAAGAAATCTCCGGCTCCTGCCGGCGGCAACCGTTTCAGCAATGCGGTACGCCCGGCAACAGGCATCGCGGTTCCTGAATTTCTGAGAAAATAAGACTGACTCAAGGTCCCGGGCCGGATGGGGAAAAGTGATTGTATGATTCAGAGTTTCCCCCATGTCTGATTACAGAGAAAACCGCCGACGGGACATCAGATTTACAGAAAGCCACACCGCAGATGCAGTGTGGCTTTTTCTTCCCATTCAAAAACGGGGCCTGTACCGGTTTCCGCTTTTTCCCGGCAAGGAGAATGATTATGAAATGTCCCTACTGCAGCAGCCCTGATACCAAAGTAACCGATTCCCGTGATACCGACGACGGCGCGTCTATCCGCCGGCGCCGCCAGTGCCTGGCTTGCGGGCGGCGCTTTACCACCTATGAAACCATCGAACAGCTTCCCCTCCGGGTCATCAAGAAAAACGGCAGCCGGGAACTGTTTGACAGGAGCAAGCTGAGAAGCGGCCTTATCAGGGCCTGTGAAAAAAGAAATATTACCTCCGCCCAGATCGAAGACATAGTGAATCGGGTGGAAAAGAAAATCCGGAATGAATTGAAGCAGGAAGTTTCTTCAGTGGAAATCGGCAATCTGGTGATGAATGAGCTGAAAAGTCTGGACCAGGTAGCCTATGTGCGCTTTGCTTCCGTGTACAGGGAATTCAAGGATATCGGGAGCTTTATGAATGAACTGGAAACGCTGATGAAGAATCACAAGGGACAATGATTCCATGGGTCCTTCGCTTTTTGAAAATATTTGGTATTCCATTTCTCCGGAGAAGGAGGATATGAATGAACATTAAAACCATAGAAACTGTTTTTGACGACCATGGTAAGGTGCTGGAAAAAAGCAGGGCTTTATTTCCCGTCATCCTTTCCATGGCAGATATCTGCCGGAAGGCCCTGGAAAGCGGCCATAAGATACTTATCTGCGGCAACGGCGGAAGCGCCGCCGATGCCCAGCATATAGCCGCTGAATTTGTGGGCCGTTTTCACAATGAACGGATGTCCCTTCCTTCCATTGCCCTTACAACCGATACATCCATCCTTACCGCCGTGGCCAATGACTACAGCTATGACTACGTGTTTGCCCGTCAGGTGGAAGGCCTTGGAAATGAAGGGGATGTGCTCTGGGGGATTTCCACCAGCGGGAATAGCAGAAATGTGAATGAAGCCTTGAAAACGGCAGCAAGTAAAGGGCTGGTTAGCATCGGTTCCACCGGCAAGACCGGAGGCGAAATGGTTTCCCTCTGCCGGGAAACGCTGGTGGTGCCTTCTGATGTAACCGCAAGAATCCAGGAAATCCACATGCTTTCCGCCCACATTATCTGCCAGCTCATTGATGATATGGACTGGAAGAAATGAAAAGGAAGGCCATATTTTTTGACCGGGACGGCGTATTGAATGAAGACACCGGATACCTCCATTCCATGAAGGACCTCATCTGGGTGGAAGGGGCCAGGAAAGCGGCGGCCCGTCTTACAAAGGAAGGCTGGCTTCTTTTCGTGGTGACCAACCAGAGCGGCGTGGCCAGGGGGTATTATACGGAAGAGGATGTCATCCGGCTCCATGAGGCAATGAATGAGGAAATAGGAAAATTCGGCGGAAGGATTACGGAATTTTTCTATTGTCCCCATCTGCCGGGAGCTCCCATCGCCCGCTACGACAGGGTATGCACCTGCCGGAAGCCCGCGCCGGGCATGATTCTTACCGCCCTGTCCAGGTACGGTTTGGACAGGGACCGCTGCTTTCTCTTCGGCGATGGTGAAAGGGACATAGAGGCAGCCCGGCAGGCGGGAATCAGGGGATTCCTCTTTCCCGGTGGCAATCTGGACGATTTCATCAGAAAAGTACTGCCCCCCCTGTAAAGGATTAAAATGAAAAAAGACTATCAAAACATTCTGATTATAAAAATGAGCTCCCTGGGGGATATTATTCATGCTCTGCCTTCCCTCTACGTGCTCCGCAAGAGCTATCCCAAGGCCCGGATTACCTGGGCGGTGCATCCTGCCTTCGCCGGTATTCTTCCGGGAAAGCCCTGGATAGATGAAATCTACCTGGTGGACAGGAAGCGGATCCGTGAGCTTTCCTACCTTCGGGAAGTGCACCGGGATCTCAAGGCAAGACATTTTGATCTGGTCATTGACCTGCAGATGATTGCCAAAAGCGCCATTATTTCCTTCCTGTCCGGATGCAGCCATCGTATCGGCTACCAGGACGGCAGGGAAGGAAGCTTTCTTGCCAGCCGCCCTATCAGCGGCCCTCACAGGAAGGGACATATTATCGAACAGCTTCTGGATGTTATGCGCTACCTGGGCTGCGACGTGCCGGATATTGAATTCCCTCTCCATGACTTCAGCCATGAACGGGACCAGGTGAAAAAAATGCTTTCGGAAGAAGGCATAGAAGGCCCCTATGTGGTGCTTGTTCCCGGTACCAGGGGAGAGGCCAAGAAGTGGCCCGTTCCCTTCTGGGGAAAGCTGGCAGATGAGCTTTCCAAACGGGGCATTTACAATGTGATTTCCGGCACAGCAGGGGAAATGGAAATGGGAAAGGCCATTAAGGAACTTTCTCCTTCCTCCCATACGGTGAATTTGATGGGAAAGACAAACCTTCTCCAGCTGGCGGCGCTGGAACGACTGGCATCGCTCCATATCTCCAGCGACACAGGCCCCCTTCATATAGCCAATGCGGTGCATACACCCATCCTGGCGCTCTTCGGGCCCACCCTTCCGGACAGGAGCGGCCCCTACGGCAATCCGGACAGCCATGTGCTTCTGGCAAATCACCCGGGAACAAAGGAATGCCGTATGGATACCATCCCTGTGGAAAAGGTGCTTCATAAGGCCCTTGACATATTGGAATCAGACATAGAGGAACATGATGGAACATATTACCAGCCGCAGCAACCGGTGGATTAAACTGGCTCTCCGGTTAAAACAGAAGAAGTGGCGGGACAGGGAAGGACTCTTCCTTTTAGAAGGACTCCGGGGCGTGACCGATGTCCTTTCACAGCACGTCCGGGACGCTCTCTGCTTTGTGGAGGAAGGGCGATTCCCTGATGAAACGGTGGAAGACCTTGTGCAGGAAGGGAAAAAACTGCACTGGCTCTTTCTTTCCGTGGATGAAGACATGATGAAACTTCTGTCCGGCACGGAACATGGCCAGGGCATTCTTCTCATCTGTCATAAACAGAACCATGACAAGAAGGAACTTCTCCGCCCCCTGGACGGGTACTATGTGGTTCTTGACTCCGTGCAGGATCCGGGTAATATGGGAACCATTGTGAGGACCTCGGCGGCAGCAGGCATTAAAGGGCTGATTCTCACAGAAGGATGTACCGACATATATGCGGAAAAAGTGGTACGGAGTTCCATGGGATCTATCCTCCGCCTGCCCATATACGAAGGGGTGGACATTTCCTTTTTAAAGGATATGAAAGAACGCTCCGGTCTTCCTTTTTATGGTACGGCCTTGCAGAATGGAAGGCCCTATAAGGAAATCGGCCCGGTGGAAAAGGGCGTATTTCTTTTCGGAAACGAAGGAAACGGCATAAGGGATGATATCCTTTCCATGACCGATGAAAATCTGTATATCCCTCTTCCCGGCCATGTGGAGTCCCTTAATGTGTCCATTGCGGCTGCGGTGATGTTATTTCATTTTATCAATCCCTGAAAATTTCTATCAATAAGGAAGCGCTGATTCAATGACTGTCTGCTTTGATTCCTGATTTTTTATGCAGTGCAGGGAATGAACCGGTGCTTCCGTAATGAACGCCCTTTTCCCTGCAGTAAGCAGGGGTTTGGGATAATGAGGCAGCTATGGTTAAGAAATTGATTGTGAATGCCGATGATTTCGGCATTCACAGTGCAGTAAACAAAGGGGTGTGCCGGGGTTTTGAGTCCGGTATACTCACAAGTACATCCCTCATGGCAGGAGGGGCTGCTTTTGATGAGGCAGTTCATCTGGCCCGTGATTTGGATGGAATCGGTATCGGTATCCATCTCACCCTGGTGGGGGGCCTTCCCACCGTGCTTCCCCCGGAAGAAGTGCCCAGCCTTACCTGGGAAAACCGCCGTCTATGCACAGACTACGTTGAACTGATCAAGCGGGATATGAATGGCCTTGTCCTAATGGACGATGTATATCGTGAATGGGATGCCCAGATACAGAAAATTCTGGATACAGGACTTCCTGTAACCCATATAGACGGCCATCAGCATATGCATATGTGGAATCATTTTTTCCCCATTGCCCTTACGCTGGCTAAAAAATACCATATTTCCTGCATGAGAGTGCCTGACGAAAAAGTTTTCTTCGGTTTTACACCAACGCCTAAAGGACTCTTCCGTTTTGCAGCGAAAAACGGCCTGTCCTTTATGGCGCGGAGCCACCGCCATGCGCTGAAAGAGGCGGGAATACAGACGAACGACCATTTCTGGGGTATGATGTACGGCGGCCATTTTTATGAACACCGCATGATTTCCATCCTTCACCGCATGGGGGATGGGGTATCGGAAATCATGTGCCATCCTTCTGCCGATGCAGCAGCCATGGAAAGAACCTTCCACTGGGGCTATGAGGGGGAGGAAGAATTAAAAAGTCTCACATCCGCTTCTGTGCGGAATGTTTTGAATGAAAGGAAGATACAGCTCGTTTCCTATCAGGAACTCAGGAAAAGCTGATGATATCCGGGCACTTCTCTTTCTTTATTTACTATGCCCATAGCGGCTGAGGAGTGGCTTATATGACAAAAGAACAACAGTTTTATCTGGTGGATTTTTCAATCCTGCCGGAAGCGATCAAGAAAACGATCCGGGTGAAGGAAATGCTCAAAAGCGGCTCTTCCGGAACGATTAATGAAGCGGTCCATAAGGTGAACATGAGCCGCAGTGCCTATTATAAGTATAAAGACCATGTTGCCTCTGCAGATGATGACAAAGAGGACCGGGTTGTAGTATTATTTATAATCATGCAGGATGATATGGCCGTGTTTGGGAGAATTCTCCGGCGCATTGCCAAAGAGAAGCAGGAAGTTCTTTCTGTTAACCGGACAAAGATTTCTGAAAAGCTGTATTCCTCCGTCATTACCCTGAAAACGAAGGAATCGGCGGGAGATATGGAGTCTCTGTATGAAGCCTTGAAAGAAACAAAAGGAATCCAGTCGTTGACCATGAAAATAGGGGGAGAATTTAAATGAAAAATATTAATGTCGCACTCCTTGGATTTGGCACTGTAGGCAGTGGTGTGGCCGAAACGATTCGAAAGAACGGCCGCATAATGGAAGATTCCATAGGCTGTCATTTCAATATCAGCCACGTGCTGGTCCGCCATCCTGAAAAATACAGGGATATGGAACTTCTGCAGGGGATTCACCTGACGTCCTCCTTTGAGGATATCATTTCCGATGAATCCATTGATATTGTGATTGAAGTCATGGGCGGTATCCATCCGGCAAAGGAATACATTTTTGAAGCCCTCAATCATCATATCAATGTGGTAAGCGCCAATAAGGACCTGGTAGCCCTTTTCGGACCGGAAATCATGCATACTGCCATGGAAAACCATGTGAATTTCAGCTGCGAGGCCAGCGTAGGCGGCGGCATTCCTATTTTAAGACCCCTTCATGATTCCCTGGCAGCCAATGAAATCGAAAGTATTGTGGGCATTGTGAACGGCACCACCAACTTTATTCTGTCCAACATGGATGATGCAGGCGTCAGCTATGGCGACGCCCTTCGTGTAGCACAGAAAAAGGGCTATGCGGAAGCGGATCCCACCAACGACGTGGCAGGCTACGATGCAGCCAGAAAGCTGGCCATCCTTGCCTCCATCGGTTTCCATGCAAATGTGGCCTTTGATGATGTACTGGTGGAAGGCATTGAAAAGATTTCCCAGAACGATGTGCAGTATGCCAGTGAAATGGGATACGCCATCAAGCTTCTGGCTGTAGCTATCCGGCAGGACAACGGTATTGCCCTCAACGTATATCCCGCCTTCGTTCCCAGAAGCCATCCCTTAGCTTCGGTCAAAGGTTCCTACAATGCCATTTATGTTACCGGCAATATTGTGGACGATGTGATGTTCTACGGCAGAGGCGCCGGTTCCCTTCCCACCGCCAGCGCAGTTATGGGGGATGTAATCAGCACTGCCAAGCATATTATGAACCACTCCACCGGCACCGATATGATGCTGACGGAAACAAAGCGCATTCCCTTCTATTCTTCCCTGAAACTGGAAAATTCCTATTATTTCCGTTTGATCGTTGATGATGTGACCGGTGTTCTTTCCCAGATCGCCTCCGCCTATGCGGATAACGATATCAGCATTAAGGAAGTGGTCCAGAAGAGCCGCATTGAAGATGCAGCGGAACTGATGATTATTACGGAAAAGACGCCGCGGGAAAATATTATCCACGTGGAAAAGGCACTGCAGGTTCTGCCCTGCATGCGCCAGGTAGCCAATATCGTGAGGGTTATGGAAGATGACAGAAAATAAAACCTATATCGTACGAGTGCCTGCCACCACCGCCAATATCGGAAGCGGCTTCGACACATTGGGTATGTCCCTTGGACTTTACAATGTGGTGCAGTTTGTGCCGGAAGAAGGGAAAGCACTGATCGATACGGATATTTCCGCGGAAGGAGAGGGAGCATCCCAGATTCCATCGGGCCTTGACAACATGATTATCAAAGCCATGGATGAAACCGCAAGGCGTGCAGGAAAAGAAATGGCCGGAGGGAAAATGTACCTTATCAACCGCATCCCCTTTGCCCGGGGACTGGGTTCATCCTCCGCCGCCATTGCGTCCGGCGTATTTCTTTCCAATATGCTTATGGGAGAACCTTTCAACCGGAAGGAAATTCTGGATATTACGGCAGAAATGGAAGGGCATCCGGATAATGCGGCGCCTGCTGTTTTAGGCGGCTTCTGCATGGCTCTCTTAAAAAACGGCCATGTAACAGCAGAGCGCATAGATATCCCTTCCCACTGGAAGGCCGTTGTTACCATTCCTGACTTTGAACTTCATACGGAAAAGGCAAGGGCCGTCCTTCCGGAAAGCTATGCCAGAAGCGATGCGGTTCATAATATTGGCGCCGTATCCTTTCTGATGGCAGCCTTCATGTACCAGAAACCGGAATATCTGAAACTGGGACTAGACGACGTGATCCATGTACCCTACAGGCTGGGACTCATTCCCGGCGCATCCGACGTCATCAGAAATGCGGAGCGGGCAGGCGCCTATGGAGCCACCATTTCTGGCTCCGGTCCCACCATCATAGCCTTTGCGCCGGCTGATCTGGCGGATAAAGTGGGGATTTCCATGGTGAACGGCTTTGCCTCTGCCCATATGACTTCCCGATACCTGGTTCTTGACTTTGACCATAACGGCATTATGGCGGTATGATTCAATGCTGGCAGCCATGGAAGAAAACGGCCTGCGGGCCGTTTTTTGCTGTTTCGGCCCTGAAGAATGGGGCACTGTCTTATTGGAAAACAAGCTTTGGATGTTAGAGAACCATGGGCCCTTTTTATTTTCTATTGACGGACGAGATTTAAATAGGTATACTTATACAGGTATTATCCTAAAATATACTGTTTGACATGGATTGGATAAGGAGTCCCGTAGATGAATTTTGAACTCATTGAACATGCACTGCCTATGCTGCTGGTTGGGGCCGGTGTTACCATTGAAATCACCGCAGTCAGCGTGGCCATAGGTTTTTTGATTGGCCTCTTTGTAGGTATTGCCCGTATCTGTCAGGTAAAGATTTTAAGGATTATCGCAGCCATCTATGCGGACTGCATCCGCGGCACACCGCTTCTGGTGCAGATATTCCTCATTTATTTCGCCCTTCCTATTGTCACGGGACACAGGGTGGAACCCTTTGCTGCTGCGGTGGCAGCCTGCGGCATTAACAGCGGTGCCTATGTTTCCGAAATTTTCAGAGCCGGTATCCAGGCCATTGATGTGGGACAGATGGAAGCAGGCCGCTCCCTTGGGCTGACCTGGTGGCAGACCATGTACTATGTCATCCTCCCACAGGCCGTACGGAACATCCTTCCCCCTCTGGGAAATGAATTTATTGCCATGCTGAAGGATTCTTCCCTGGTATCGGTCATCGGCTTTGAAGAACTGACAAGAAGAGGGCAGCTGATTATTGCCCAGACCTACGGTTCCTTTGAAATCTGGACTGCCGTAGCTGTTCTTTACCTCATCATGACACTGGCAATTTCTCGTGTAGTAGCATGGCTGGAAAAGAGATAACTATGGCGGATAAAAAATATTTAATTGAAATCAATCATGTGGGCAAGAAATTCGGCGACCTGACGGTACTGAAGGACATCAGCGTGAAGGTAAAGGAAAAGGAAGTAGTTGTTATTATCGGACCTTCCGGCTCCGGCAAAAGTACGCTTCTTCGCTGCATTAACGGCCTAGAAAAGCCTACCAGCGGCGAAGTCTTCTTTGACGGTATGCCGGTGAACGGCGAAAAAAATATTAATGAAGTGCGCACGGAAGTGGGCATGGTGTTCCAGCGGTTCAACCTGTTTCCTCATATGACAGTCATCCAGAACCTCATGCTGGCGCCCATGAAGGTTCGCAGGATGAGCAAAAAGGATGCTTATGACCGCGGTATGCGCCTTCTGCAGAAGGTAGGTCTGGAAGACAAGGCGGACTACAAGCCTGCCCAGCTTTCCGGGGGACAGCAGCAGCGCGTGGCCATAGCTAGGGCGCTGGCCATGAAGCCGAAGGCCCTGCTTTTCGATGAACCTACCTCCGCCCTGGATCCGGAAATGGTTCACGAAGTTCTGGATGTCATGAAGGAAGTAGCGGAAGAAGGGATGACCATGGTGGTGGTTACCCATGAAATGGGATTTGCCCGTGAAGTGGGGGACAGGGTCCTCTTCATTGACGGCGGCGTCATTGTAGAACAGGGGACGCCGGACGAAGTATTCAACCATACGAAGGAAGACAGAACAAAGCTGTTCCTTTCCCAGGTTCTTTAATCATTTCTATCAGGCAGGGTATCAAGCCCTGTATATTTATGCATTATGCACAGGGGAAGGCGGAAAGCCCAAAGAATTCCACCTTTCTTTGTGCTTTTTTATATTTTGGTTGACGGAATTAATGTTTTATGGTATTGTAAATCTATGCCCAATCGGGGCAATGTAGTAATTTTTTTAGGAGGAATTTCCATGAAAGGTACAGTTAAGTGGTTCAGTGCAGAAAAAGGCTACGGCTTTATTGAAAGAGAAGAAGGCGGCGACGTATTCGTTCATTTCTCCGCTATTCAGGCCGATGGCTTCAAAACACTGAATGAAGGCCAGAAGGTTGATTTTGAAATCATTGATGGTGCAAGAGGACCTCAGGCTGCTAACGTTAAAGTTGAAGGCTGATCACTTACTGAAGCTATATAGCGAAAGTTTCTGAATCTGGATTTAGGGTAAAGCAAAGGCTTTACCCTTTTTTCATTTCCCGGAATTTCTCTTTATAGTATTTCATATTCAATCATTTCTATCATTCTTACGAACTGATAAAAGTTTTTAATGATATCTAATTTATATAGACTTAAAGGATTGATTATTATGTAAAATTTAGTATAATAAATATAGAAGGATGAGCATCGGGCTTATCCTAGAAAGGGGGATTTCATATGGAATTAACTGTTAGAGGAAAAAATCTGGAAATCACTGACGCACTGCATTCTTATGTAGAAAAACACACAGGCAAGATTCAGAGATACTTTGACAAACCGATCAAGATCAATGTGCTGCTTCGGATTTCGAACATGACAAAAACTTGTGAAGTGACTGTCTTTGTGGACGGCATCATCCTCAGAGGCGTGGAAAAATCCGATGATATGTACAAGTCCATTGACCTGGTTTTTGATAAGGTAGAACGTCAGATTCACAAGTATAAGACCCGTCTGGCAAAACGGTTCAAAGAAAGAAATACCCTGAGCCATCAGTTTGTCATAGAAAAGGAATCGGCTCCTGCTCCGGATACGGAATTTGAAATCGTAAAGACGAAACATTTCAATATCAGTCCCATGTCTCCGGAAGAAGCAGTTCTCCAGATGAACCTTCTTGGTCACAGCTTCTTCATGTTCTTCAATTCTGAAACGGAAGCCATGGCTATAGTTTATCGCAGAGACGACGGCAAATACGGCCTCATTGATGCCAATAAATAAATGCCGGCCGTGAAATTTCACGAAAAAGAGCGGAATTTTCCGCTCTTTTTTTGACTATACCGCCTCAGTTTGATAAAATAAACTAGATGTGTATAGTATTGGAATTTGTTGAAACGGAAGACTGATTGTATAAGGAGTTGTTTCCATGTTTGATAAGTTTTTTGACAGGCTGTTTAACGGGTCCAACGAAAAAGAAGTAAAGAAAATTCGTAAAATCGTAGAACAGCAGATCAATCCCCTGGAAGAGGGACTGAAGAAACTGAGCGATTCATCTCTGGCCAATAAGACCAATGAATTCAAGGCCCGGCTGGCTAAAGGGGAAACGCTGGATGATATCCTGCCCGAAGCTTTTGCGGTAGTCCGCGAAGCATCCCGCCGTGTACTGGGCATGCGTCATTTTGATGTACAGCTCATCGGCGGCATCGTCCTCCATCGCGGCAATATTGCAGAAATGTGCACCGGCGAAGGTAAAACCCTGGTGGCAACGGCTCCGGTGTATCTGAATGCGCTGGAAGGAAAAGGGGTTCATGTCATTACGGTCAATGATTACCTGGCCAAACGAGACAGTGAATGGATGGGCCAGGTTTATAAATTCCTGGGTCTCTCTGTAGGCCTCATTGTCCATGACCTTGATTTCAATCAGAGAAAGATTGCCTATAATTCCGATATTACCTACGGAACGAATAATGAATTCGGCTTCGACTACCTCCGTGACAATATGGTCACATCCCTGGATCAGATGGTGCAGAGACCTCTGCACTACTGCCTCATCGATGAAGTGGACTCCATTCTCATCGATGAAGCCCGCACACCGCTGATTATTTCCGGCCCGGGACAGAAGTCTACGGATAATTACTATGTCATGGCCAAACTGGTGCCGAAACTGAAAAAGGATGAAGATTACACCATCGATGAAAAGCAGAAAACCGTGGCTCCTACGGAAGCAGGCGTTGCCAAAATGGAAAAACTGCTTCACGTGGAAAATCTCTATGATGCGGAAAACCTGGAACTGAACCATCTTTTCGTACAGGCTCTCCGTGCCCAGACCATGATGCAGCGGGATAAGGACTATGTAGTGAAAGACGGCGAAGTGATTATTGTCGATGAATTCACAGGCCGTCTCATGTACGGCCGCCGCTACTCCGACGGTCTTCATCAGGCTATCGAAGCCAAGGAAGGGCTGGAAGTGCAGCGTGAAAGTCAGACCCTGGCCACCATTACCTTCCAGAACTATTTCAGAATGTACGACAAACTGGCCGGCATGACCGGTACCGCCAAGACGGAAGAACAGGAATTCATTAAGATTTACGGCCTTCCTGTTATCCAGATTCCTACCAATAAGCCTATCCTGCGCAAGGATCTGCCGGATGTGGTATTCAAGACAAAGAGAGGCAAGTATAGAGCAGTTGTGAAAGAAGTGGAACGGCGTCATGCCACCGGCCAGCCTATGCTGATCGGCACCACTTCCATCGAACAGTCCGAAGAGCTGTCCCATATGCTGGATGCAGCGAAGATTCCTCATTCCGTGCTGAACGCCAAGTACCATGAAAAGGAAGCTGCCATCGTTGCCCTGGCAGGCCAGAAGGGGGCTGTAACCATTGCCACCAACATGGCAGGCCGTGGTACCGATATCCAGCTTGGCGAAGGGGTAGCGGAACTGGGAGGCCTGGCTATTATCGGTACAGAACGTCATGAAAGCCGTCGTATCGACAACCAGCTCCGCGGCCGTGCCGGCCGTCAGGGGGACCCGGGTTCCAGCCAGTTCTTCCTTTCCCTGGAAGATGATCTGCTCCGCATTTTCGGCGGCGACAACATCAAGAAGTTCATGGAAAAAATGGGCCTTGATGAAGATGAACCTATCAACAGCCGCATGGTGTCCAATGCCATCCAGAAAGCGCAGAAACGGGTGGAAGCCAGAAACTTTGACATCCGTAAGTATGTTCTTGAATACGACGACGTAATGAACCAGCAGAGAAAGGTGGTTTACGAACAGCGCCGCCGGATTCTGGAAGGGGAGGACATGAAGGACCAGGTTCTCCGCATGGTGGATACTATTATCGAGAAGGGCATGGAAACCTATGCGGATCCCAAGCTTTATCCGGAAGAATGGGATTTTGCAGGCCTTCTGAAATACAGCGAGAAATATTTCCTCGCTCCCGGTGAAATCAAACTGGAAGACATTGAGGACATGAGCAGGGAAGAAGTGGAAGACAAGCTGAAAACCTGCGCCCATGAAACCTATGAATCCAGAGAAAAGTCCATCGGTTCTTCCATGATGCGTGAACTGGAAAAGGCAGTCATGCTGAAGGTGGTGGATTCCAAGTGGATGGAACATCTGGATGACATGGACATGCTGAAGGAAGGCATCGGCCTTCGTTCCTATGGCCAGAGAAACCCCATTGTAGAATACAAGGTGGAAGCCTATGACATTTTTGAAGAAATGCAGCAGGCCATGATGGAAACCATTGTCCTCTATCTCTACCATATCCAGATCCGCTTTGCTACGGATCCGGAGGAACCGCAGCAGGTTCCTGAAGCACCAAAGGCAGAAGACCATCTGAAAGGGGCCACTGCCCACTATGTAGATGAAAATTCTTCCAATGACTGAAAATAGAATCAGTCCCTGTAAAAATTTATTCACAAAGAAAGCGAGATGATTATCCAGATGCTGGAAGATTTGAAAAAAACTTTAACAGAACTGCTGAATCACGAAAAAGAAATAAGGGATTCACTTTGACTTACCTCAGCTGAAGGAACGTATCAGAAGTTACGACGTTCAGATGAGTGATCCTACTTTCTGGGATGATGCAGAGAAAGCCCGCAAAATTTCCCAGGAAGCAACGGAGGCTAAAGATGCCTACGAAACCTACACCAAGCTTTTTGAAAGGGCAGAGGGACTGAAGGATATCCTGGATCTGGCCATGGAAGAGGACGATCAGTCCATGGAACCGGAAATTGCCAAAGAGCTGAATGAGGTCAAAGAAATCATGGACAAGAAGGAAATCGAACTCCTTCTGTCCGGCAAATATGATGAAAACAATGCTATCCTCACCTTCCACGCCGGTGCTGGCGGCACAGAAGCCCAGGACTGGACGGAAATGCTGATCCGCATGTACATGAAATGGGCGGAAGCGGAAGGTTTTGAACTGGAAGAGCTGAATATGCTCCCCGGTGATGAAGCAGGCATTAAGAGCGCCGAATACATGGTGAAGGGGAAGTATGCCTACGGCTTCCTGAAATCGGAAAAAGGGGTGCACCGGCTTGTCCGTATTTCCCCCTTTGACGCTGCCAAAAGGCGGCATACCTCCTTCTCCGCTGTGGATGTGATGCCTGAAATCGACGATGATGTGGAAGTAGACCTGAACATGGATGATGTGCGGGTGGATTACTACCGCTCCAGCGGTGCCGGCGGACAGCATATCAACAAGACAAGTTCCGCCGTCCGCATGACCCATCTTCCTACGGGCATTGTGGCTGCCTGCCAGAATGAACGGTCCCAGTTCCAGAATAAGGAACAATGTCTCCGCCTTCTTCGCGCCAAACTCTATGAATTTGAAATGAAGAAGCACGAACAGGAATTGAGTGCTCTGGAAGGCGACCAGCAGGCCATTGAATGGGGCAGCCAGATTCGTTCCTATGTGTTCCAGCCCTATACATTGGTGAAGGATAACCGTACCGGTATAGAAACCGGAAATATCCAGGGCGTCATGGATGGGGATCTGGATCCCTTCATTGAAGGCTTCCTTAAAATGAACAAATTTAAAGCCAAAGCAAAATAAAGGATGGATAGAATGAGGGGCATACAAAGCAGCGCCTGCAAGGTGCTGGCAGTCCTGATTTTCATCGGAGTGATCGCTGCAGGGATGATTTCCCTGCAGCGGACCCATATAGAATCGGCTGCTACATCTGTTGAAAATGTATATGATTATTACAACATTATTGACAGCGCATCAGTTGAAAAAAAATCAGCAGATGAGCTGTTTTCGCTGTACAGAAAAAGCGGCGTCACATCGCTGGCTGTGTATGACGAAACACCGGAAAAACTGGTGAATCATGATTTCCTTCGCGTTTACAGGGGCAGTGAATTTGCCTTTAGAAATTCCGGTGTTTCCGGCATTTCCGATTCCAAAATTTACATCCAGCCTGTTCTGACGAAGAAGGGGGAAGCCTATTTCAGGGAAACCAGGGAATACCTGTCCCTTCTTATGAAAAAGGATGATGTCCGTTCCTTTGAAGTGAATGGTGTGGACACGCTGGAAGTGGATGCGGTTTACAACAAGTTCATGCAGATGGAACTGGGCATTTATGCGGAAACCGTAAAAGATGCGGCATCCCGCGGCTTCTACGTGGTTCTCCGTCCGGGAAATGAAGCTCATGTTTCTAAGGCCTATGTGGATCTTTTCCTGAAGAAGCTGGATGCTTCCGACAGGGTGAGCGCCATTATCTTCCAGGGCAAGGAAGTGCTGGGCTATAAGGAGTATGTAAAATACCTTTCTGATGAGCTGAATAAACGCCATATTCCCATTGCCCTCATTGAAGCACAGAATCAGCTGGGCTTTGAAAGACAGGCAGGAAATCTGGAAATGGCAGTATTTTCGGATTACAATGTGGTTCGCCTTTATGCCATGTCCAAGGATGAGCTCATTAAGCTGGAACCGAAGGAAGCGGCATCCCGTTTCTATATTTCCGATATTGAACGGAATATCCGTATGAATCTTTTCCCGTCCTTCAAGTTCCCGCTGAACGGTATGTCTCTTTCCGAAACCAATGCTTCCTACATTGCTGAAGTCTCTTCCCGTCTGGAAAACCATGGCTTTACTGTAGGGAAGGCATCGGTGATGGAACCCTATTTCCCGCCTAATGCACTTCGGGGTATTGCCATTGCCGGCGCCCTTTCCCTTGTGGTACTGGCTGCCATTCTTCTTTTCCCTGTTCTTGTAAAATATGTATGGGTCCTTGAAATCCTTGGCCTTGCTGTGACTGAGGGCCTTTTCTGGGGACTCCATTCGGTGATGGTACTGCAGCTTCTGGCACTGGGAGCGGCTGTATGTACGCCGGTGGTAGTGGTGAGTCTCTTCCTTGCCTACTGCTTAAGGAAAAAGGACAGGGCTTTCGAAAACGTGGGATGGGGGAAACTGCTGCTGGAGTCCCTTGTCATTCTCTGGGTATGCGGTCTTCTTTCCCTGGCCGGCGCCGCTTTTGTCAGCGGCCTTCTGGGAGATATCCGCTTCCTTCTGGAAATGCAGATTTTCCGCGGGGTCAAACTCACCTTCGTCCTTCCTCTGGTTCTCATTTCTATTGTGTACATCAGGAATTTCCCCTTCTTCGGGCAGGTGGTGTCCTCTGATAAGGATTTTATCCGCTTTGTGAAGAAATTCTGCAGTGTGCAGATCCGGCTGGGCCTTCTTGTGGGTCTTGGCCTTCTGGCAGTGGTGGGCTATGTGTTTATCGGCAGGAGCGGAAATAACGGAGCTCCGGTTCCGGGATTTGAAATTGCACTTCGCCGTTTCCTTGAAAATGTGATGTATGCCCGTCCGCGGGAAAAGGAATTCCTCTTCGGTCATCCGGCAGTTCTTCTTACCATGGCTGCTTTGTATAGGAAATGGCCGCAGATTCTTCATTATTTCCTCATCGTGGCAGTGACCATCGGACAGGGATCCATGGTGGAAACCTTCGCCCATATGAGAAGTCCCTATATCCTGAGTTTTATCCGCGGGCTGGACGGTCTCGCAGCTGGAAGCCTTTCCATGATTGCCGCATTGATTGGGGTTATGATTCTGGTACGGCTCACCAAGTTTTTTGGAGAAAGATATGGCAAATTATAAAATCGTCATTTCCGGCTACTATGGATTTAACAATGCCGGCGATGAAGCTATGCTTTCCGCTATTCTGCAGGCTTTGAACCGGACCTTTCATTCTCCTGACATTACCGTCATTTCCGGGAGTCCTCAAACTACGGCTGCAACCTATGGTGTCCATACGGTGCCCCGTTTCAGCATTGGAGGAATCCTTCGGGCTGTCTTTTCTTCTGATCTCATTATCAGCGGCGGCGGCAGCCTTCTGCAGGATGTGACCAGTTGGAAAAGTATGATTTACTACCTTTCCATCATTACTCTGGGCGTCTTATTTCGTAAGCAGGTCTTTCTTTACTCCCAGGGAATCGGCCCTGTCCGGTATCGGGTAATCCGCATTATCCTGAAGCATGTGCTTAACCATGTGGATGCCATAACGGTAAGGGATAAGGAATCAAAGGGCTTCCTTCAGCGTCTTGGGGTCCGCCGCAAAATCTATACCACCGCCGATGCAGTGCTGTCCCTGGCTCCCGCTGATCTTTCCATAGGAAGAAGAATTTTAAGGGAGAAAGGGATTCCCGAGGGGAAAAAGAAAATCGGCATTGCCATCAGGTACTGGCATCATTCCAAAGAATGGATGGATAAGCTGAAAAGTGCCATTTCCCGTCTGGCGGCTAAGGAGGATGCGGTGATCGTATGCATTCCCATGCAGTATCCGGAAGATGAAAAAGCAGCGGAATCCATGAACCTGGAGGATGACCGGGTCTATTTCCTTGATGATGATTATTCCATAGAAGAGCTCATGTCTATTATAGGGAATATGGATGTCCTTTTGGGAATGCGCCTTCATGCCCTGATTTTCTCGGCGCTCATGCATGTGCCTTTCCTTGGTATTTCCTACGATCCCAAGATAGATAATTTTCTGGCCCTTATCGGACAGAAGCCGTCCACATCTGTTCAGCACATGGATGGTGAGAAGTTGTATAATGATACTTGTAGAATCCTTTTTTCCGGACTTGCACCGGAAGACTGGGAAAAGGTGGACGCTCTCCGGGAGAGAGCTTCTCTCAATGTCCAGATTTTAAAAAGTCTTGTTACTCATAAGGAGGAAAACCCATGAGTCATCTTTCTGCAGAAGAATCTGCTTTTCTCAAGGCTAAGGCGAAACAGATCCGTATCGATATTTTGAAAATGATTACAAAGGCAAATTCTGGCCATACGGGAGGTTCCTTATCTATTGCGGACCTTCTCACCCTTCTTTATTTCAAAGAAATGAATGTGGACCCGAAGGCTCCCCATAAGGCTGACCGTGACCGTCTTGTCCTTTCCAAGGGGCATGCAGCTCCTGCCATGTATGCATGTCTGGCAGAAAAGGGATATTTCCCAATGGAAGAACTTTCTCATCTCCGCCAGGCCGGTCATATGCTGCAGGGGCATCCTGACATGAAGCATACTCCCGGCGTGGATATGACCACCGGTTCTCTGGGCCAGGGTATCAGTGCAGCCTGCGGCATGGCACTTGCCAGCAAAATGGACAATGCTTCCTGGCGTGTTTATGCAGTCCTTGGCGACGGCGAACTGGAAGAAGGGCAGGTATGGGAAGCAGCCATGTATGCAGCCCATTACAAGCTGGACCATCTTACTGCCTTTGTGGATAACAACGGCCTTCAGATTGACGGCCCCATTACTGAAGTTATGTCCTCTCTTCCCATTGGCGACAAATTCAGGGCTTTTGGCTGGCATGTAATCGAAACGGACGGCCATGACATGGAAAAACTGCATGATGCCATTGAAGAAGCAAAGACTGTGAAAGATCAGCCTACCATGATTGTGATGAAGACAGTCAAGGGCAAAGGGGTTCCTGAAATTGAAAACCAGGTAGGCTGGCATGGCAAAGCACCGACAGAAGAAGAATGTGAAAGATTTATTAAACAGGTGGAGGCAGAATAATGGGTAAGGCAACTCGTGATGCATACGGCGAAGCTCTGAAGGAACTGGGAGCTGTGAATCCTGATATTGTGGTGTTGGATGCAGATCTATCTGCTTCTACCAAAACCCAGGTCTTTGCGAAAGCCTATCCGGACCGTTTCTTCGATACCGGTATTGCCGAAGCCAATATGATGGGGGTTGCTGCCGGTTTGGCAGCTGCCGGTAAAATTCCTTTTGCCTCCACCTTTGCTGTATTCGGTGCCGGCAGGGCCTATGAACAGATTCGCAATTCCATCTGCTATCCGAAGCTGAATGTGAAAGTGGCGGTTACCCATGCCGGACTTACGGTAGGCGAAGACGGCGCTACCCACCAGATGCTGGAAGACATTACCCTCATGCGCGCTCTTCCCAACATGACGGTTATTGTACCGGCAGATGCAGCTGAAACAAAGGCAGCCGTAAAATGGGCGGCTTCCTATAAGGGACCGGTGTATATTCGTATGGGCCGCGCGAAATGCGATGATATTATACCGGAAGACAAGCCTTTTGTTCCCGGAAAGAGTACGACCTTGAAAGAAGGCAGCGATGTGACTTTCATTGCCTGCGGCATTATGACTGCCAAGGCACTGAAAGCTGCAGAAAGTCTTGAAAAGCAGGGAATTTCTGCCAGAGTTATCAACATGAGCTCCATTAAGCCTATCGATGAAGAAGCCATTGTAAAGGCAGCTGAAGAAACCGGTGCCATTATTACTGCAGAAGAACATACGGTAAAAGGTGGCCTTGGCGGTGCCGTAGCAGAAGTTCTCGCCCTGAAGAAGCCCTGCCTTATGGATATGGTAGGTACGGAAGATACCTTCGGTCAGTCCGGCAAGGCCGATGAATTACTTGAAGTGTATGGACTCACTGCAGAGCATCTTATTTCCTCTGCCCTGCATCTGATCAGCAGAAAGTGAGGATTGGATGATTACATTTGATCATGTATCATTACAATATGATGCTAAACATACTGCTCTGAAAGATATGAGCATTCATATCGATAAGGGGGAGTTTGTGTTTGTGGTAGGCCCCAGCGGTGCCGGAAAGTCTACCTTTGTCAAAGTGCTGACCCACGAATTGATTCCGGAGTCCGGCACAGTGGTTGTAAACGGGATCAATATTACGAAGCTGAAAAGGAGCAGGGTTCCTTACTATCGGCGTTCTCTGGGAATTGTATTCCAGGATTTCCGTCTTCTTTCCGAAAAAACGGTGTTTGATAATATCGCCTTCGTTCTTCGCGTAACCGGTGTTAAAAGCCGTGAAATCAAAGAAAAGGTTAATCGGGTGCTGGATCTGGTAGGCCTTAGAAATAAGGCAAAGGAGCTGCCATCCAAACTTTCCGGTGGGGAGCAGCAGCGTGTGGCCATTGCCAGGGCGCTGGTGAATCAGCCCATCCTCCTTATTGCCGACGAACCTACAGGAAATCTTGATCCCGTTACTTCCGAAGAAATTATGAAGCTTTTTAATGAAATCAATCATATGGGTACCACCATCATCATGGTGACCCATAACAAGGACCTGGTCAATGCCATGCATAAGCGGGTCATCAATATTGAAGACGGACGCATAATTGCAGACCAGGAAAAAGGGGGATATCATTTACATGTTTAGTTCTCTTGGCTACTTCTGGAAAGAGACATTCTATTCCCTCTTCAGAAATAAATTTATGGCAGTGGCTTCCGTTCTTACGGTTACCCTGTCCATGTTTATCCTCGGCGTTTTCCTCTGCGCCGTGCTGAATATCAATCACATGGCCACGTATCTGGAAAACCAGGTCGAAATGACAGTGTACCTGAAAGACGGCCTTACGACGGATCAGGTGATGACCGTGGGGAAGAAGCTGAAAGCCCTGCCTGATTTGAAGGAAATTAAATTTACCAATAAAGACCAGGCCATGGCTGAATTCAAAAACCGGCTGGGTGACCAGCAGGGGATTCTGGATGCCATCAACGGTAATCCGCTACCCTCTTCCTACTCCACCTCCTTTGCTACACCGGCTTCACTGAAAAATGCTGTGAACATTGTATCCAAGTATCAGGAAGTAGACTCCGTGCAGTATGGCCAGGATATTATTGAACAACTCTACAAGGTGGCCCAGGTTATCCGCATCGGCGGCATGATCCTCATCGTATTCCTGGCAGGTGCCGAACTCTTTATTATTTCCAATACCATTCGTCTTACCGTATTTGCCAGACGCCGCGAAATTCAAATTATGAAGTACGTAGGTGCAACTAACGGTTTCATCCGCTGGCCCTTCATTTTCGAAGGTATGATTATCGGTTTTCTGGGATCCGGTCTTGCTTCCTTTATCCTTTGGGAAGGGTACAAGATGGTGCTCATGGAAATGACAAAGGCCGGTCTTGTATTTATTCCCATGATTTCGCTCTGGCCCTTTATCGGCTATATTACGGTTATGCTGCTGGCCGCCGGTGTCATTATCGGTATCCTTGGCAGTACGATCTCTCTTCGTAAGTATATGAAGGTGTAAAGGCCTATGAAAAGATCAACATATATGGCCTCCCTGCTGACCATTTCTCTTCTGCTGGGCGGACAGGCACTTTCCATGCCTTCCTATGCCGATGACCTGGACGACCAGGTGCAGGACCTGCAGGGACAGATCGATTCGTCCCGTTTGGAACAGGAAAACTGGCAGCAGGTCATTGAAGATGTGAGCGCAAAACTGAAGCAGATACAGGCTGATCTGGATGCAGCCAATGCACGTCTCCAGGGGATACGAAATAAACAGGCAGAAATCAATGCACAGATTGCACAGACCCAGAATGAAATCGTTAAGATGGAAGCCTACCTGAAAACCAGGCAGAATGTATTGAACCGCCGAGTCCGTGCTATTTATATGCATGGCCAGCTGAACTATCTGGAAGTCATCCTCGGTGCCAACAGCTTCAGTGATTTTGCTAACCGGGTGGAACTCCTGAAACGAATCATCCGTTCCGATTACAATCTGATTCTTGAAATACAGAAACAGAAAGCAGCTATTGAAGCCAAAAAGGCTCAGCTGGAAGAAGACAAACGTCAGCTGGATGCCCTGGCGGCGGAAGCGGAAAAAACGCAGAAAGAAATTGCAGCCAAGAAGGCAGAACAGCAGAAGGTGCTTGATGCCGCAAAGAGCAATAAGGCAGCTGCAGCCCAGATGGAACAGGATTTGAATGCCCAGCTGGCTTCTGTAAGAAACCTGATTCAGCAGCGTCTGGCTGCGGCGGAAGCTGCCAGACAGGCGGCTCAGCAGGCAGCTGAAAGCGATGACGGCGGCGGTGGTGGCAGTGATGATAACTACGTACAGGGAACCGGCGCTATGAGCTGGCCCTGCAGCGGCCCCATCACATCGCCCTTCGGCTATCGAACTCATCCTATTTTCGGAACCACCATTTTCCATGCAGGCATTGATATCGGCGTAGACTATGGTACGCCTATTCATGCAGCAGACAGCGGCGTGGTGGTGTATTCCGGATGGATTTCCGGTTACGGAAATGCTGTCATTATCGATCATGGCGGCGGTGTCTCCACATTGTATGGACACAACCAGTCTTTGGCTGTATCCGAAGGCCAGTCCGTATCCAAAGGCTCTGTTATCGCCTATGCCGGCTCTACCGGCAATTCCACAGGTCCTCACTGTCACTTTGAAGTGGATGTGAATGGGTCTCCTGTGAATCCCATGGGGTATCTCTGATGCATAACAAGTGGAAATTTTTGGAAAAGTCCCATTGGAAATGGGGCTTTTCCTTTATTGGCGGCGTAGTTCTCTGCACAGGAGCCGTTATCTGCGGCGGTGCATACTGGCTGACAGGAGGCCATCCTGACAGCTTTCTTCATTTTCTCTATACATACCGTATGGTGAAAGAAAATTACTTCCGGCCCATAGATGAAGATGCTTTATGGCAGGGAGCTTCCAGGGGCATGCTCTCCGGTCTTGATGACCCATATTCCACCCTCCTTTCCGGTGATTCCTATAATTCCTTCATGGAAACTACTAATGGGGAATATGGCGGAATCGGTGTGGTTATGGGGGCTGACGTTGACGGAGACATCCGGATTTTCAATGTCTTTCCGGACAGTGCTGCAGAAAAGGCAGGCATTCAGAGTGGAGACAGTATTCTTTCCGTTGACGGCAAAGGGGTGGATGAGCTGGGACTTACCGGCACAGCCCGGGCTGTGCGCGGTGAAAACGGCACAGAGGTGACTCTGGCCCTTTCCCGAAACGGGGAACCTATTACCATCCAGGTGACCCGTTCCAACGTGAGCCTTCCTACGGTTCTGGGAAGAATGGTCAAAGAAAACATTGGCTATATCCATATTTTCAGTTTCAGCAAACACACGCCTGATGAGTTCAAAAAGCAGCTGGCAGCCTTGAAAGACCAGGGCTGTGAAAAACTGATCATTGACCTCCGCATGAACCCCGGCGGCATGATTGATTCTGTAGTGGCAGTGGCTGATCAGATTCTGACCGGTGGTACGGTAGTGAGCTATCACACCAGACATCACGGCAGTGAAAACTTTACCATTAAGGGAATAGAAAAGCCTATGCCCATGGTTATCCTCATAGATAAGAACAGCGCCAGCGCTTCGGAAATTCTGGCCGGTGCCGTGCAGGATAAAAAAGAAGGCACCATTATGGGAGAAACCAGCTTTGGCAAGGGGACTGTGCAGGCAGTATATCCTGACGGCAGTCATGAAGCGCTTAAGATATCTATTGCTGAATACAGAACCGCTGCCGGGCGGGTTATTGACAAGAAAGGAATTATCCCCGACATTCCGGTGAAACAGACAGGACGGCTTTTCAGCCTGACTTCCGACAATGTTCTCCAAAATGCTATTGATGTACTCATGGAAATGGAAGCGGCACAGGAAAAATAAAATCATGATGTTATGATAAAAACCGCAGCCCCTTGGACTGCGGTTTTGGGGTAGTGGAATGTCTGCTCTTTTTTGATGGCCATGATTATTTCAACATCCCTTTATTCCCAAACTTTTTTCCTTTCATAGGCCCGGCATGTTATAATAACAATGTAATATTGTGTCATTTTTGAGTGAGGTATACATATGTTTATTGATAGAGCAAAAATCATCGTTGTTTCCGGTGCCGGCGGAGACGGTATGGTTTCCTTCCGCCGGGAAAAATATGTTCCCCGGGGCGGCCCCAGCGGCGGGGACGGCGGTAAAGGCGGTTCTGTGATTATCCGGGCTGACGGCAGTCTGAATACACTGATTAATTTCCGGCGTCACCGGAAGTTTGCGGCCAAAGCCGGTGCCAATGGCGGGGCAAAGGAAATGTTCGGCAAGAACGGGGAAGATGTTCTTGTAGACGTGCCGCTGGGCACTATGGTGTATGATGACCGCACCGGAGAGCTTTTGGCAGATATGACCCAGGATGGGCAGCAGGTTACGGTGGTGAAAGGCGGCCATGGGGGCAGAGGCAATTCCCACTTCGCCACGTCCGCTGTCCGCGCTCCTACCTATGCGGAGAAGGGGGAACCGGGAGAAGAAAAAATTATCCGCCTTGAGCTGAAGATTCTGGCGGATGTGGGACTTCTTGGCTTTCCGTCTGTAGGCAAGTCCAGTCTCCTTCGTAAAGTGTCCGGTGCCAGACCGGAAGTGGCGGCTTACCATTTCACCACATTGACCCCGGTACTTGGCGTTGTGAGCCTGGATGCAGAACGCAGCTTTGTTATGGCCGATATTCCCGGACTTATCGAAGGTGCCAGCCAGGGCACGGGTCTGGGAGACGAATTCCTGCGTCATGTGGAACGGACCAAAGTCCTGATTCACGTGCTGGATGCAGCAGGCAGTGAAGGCCGGGATCCTATCAATGATTTCCACATTATTAATAATGAACTGGAACTTTACAGTCCGGAACTTGTTAAAAAGAAACAGATTGTTGCAGCCAATAAGACCGATCTGATTGATGATCCTTCCAAACTGGAAGCCCTTCGGAAGGAAATCGAAGGGGAAGGCTATCTCTTTTTCCCCATCTGTACTCTTACAGGAGAAGGGCTGAAGCCTCTTCTGGAAGCAGCCTGGAAGATCCTGCAGGAAGTACCGGATGTAACTTTTGAAAATCCGGAAAAGGCCATTGTCTATGAAGTGCCTAAGGACGAATTCCTGATTGAAAAGAAGGATGACGTTTTTTATGTAAAGGGAAAACGGGTGGAGAAACTGGTAGGCATGACCAATTTTGAAGACTATGTGTCCATGCGCCGTTTTGAAAAGGCCTGGCGTTTTATGGGCCTTGACAAGCTTCTCAAAAAGGAAGGAATTCAAGAAGGGGACACCGTGAATCTGTATGGTGTTGAATTTACCTATGCCGACAGCAGAGATGCTTCGGAAGATGAAGATAAGTAAGGGAGATATGTATGCTGACAGGTAAGCAGAAGCAGTATTTAAAAAGTGAAGCGGTGAATCTTCCCGCCTATGTACAGATTGGAAAGGAAGGAATGACCTCTGCTGTGATTCAAAGCGTGGAGGATGTACTTCTGGCCCGTGAACTTGTTAAAGTGAAGATTAACCAGAATTCTGATGAAGATATCCGTGATACCGCAGGAATTCTTGCAGAGAAACTGGATTGTGAAATCGTGCAGATTATCGGACGGAACTGCATCCTTTTCAAACAGAAGGAAAAGAAGTCCCACTATGAGCTCCCCTGATACCCTGTGCCGTAAGGCGATTCCCCGGATGAAGCGTATCGTGGTCAAGGTGGGGACCAGTTCTCTGACCTATGATAACGGCAAAATCAATCTTCGGTTCCTTGACCATCTGGCAAGGCAGATTTCTGATTTAAAGAACAGGGGACTGCAGGTTATTCTTGTCACATCCGGTGCCATCGGCATAGGCTTTCCTGAACTGGGCTTTAAGGAAAAACCGGCCTATCTTCCCTATAAGCAGGCGTCCGCTGCTGTAGGCCAGGGGATATTAATGAATATCTATGAGCATTTATTCCGTGAATACGGTCATGTAGTAGGGCAGCTCCTCTTTACTAAAGGGGATGCGGTGAATTCCAAACGTTATCTTCATATGCATGGCACCCTCCTGTCCCTTCTGGAACTGGGAGCAGTTCCTATCATCAATGAAAATGATGCTGTGACTGCCGATGAAATCAAGATTGGGGACAATGATACCCTTTCTGCCATTGTGGCCAGTATAGCGGAAGCGGATCTGCTCATCATCCTGTCGGATATCGACGGACTTTATGATTCAGATCCTAGAAAGAATAAAAACGCCTGCCTTATTCACGAAGTGCCCGTTTTCACCCGTGATATTTTCCGCATGGCCGGCGGTGCCGGTACGTCCCAGGGAACTGGCGGCATGTATACTAAAATACAGGCTGCGGAAATCTGTGTCCATTCCGGCATAGATATGGTCATTGCCAAAAGTACCATACCGGAAGTGCTTGAGCGGATTATGGACGGCGAGAATATCGGAACCTTTTTCAAAGGGGAAAATGTACATCCCCAGCTGAAGAAAAGAGATATTATCATCGGGACTGCAGTCAAAGGAAAGATTCTTGTGGATGAAGGATGCCGCCGGGCTCTTTTAACGAAAGGCTCCAGCCTGCTCCCTGTCGGAATTATCGGTACGGAAGGCCGTTTCTCTGAAGGAGATACGGTGGCTGTCTACTGTCAAAACGACGAAGTTGCCCGGGGAATCACCCATTACAGCAGCGAAGACATTGGGCTGATAAAGGGGCTTCACACAGAGCAGCTGAAGGAAGGGCTGGGCATGGAACCTCCCTATGATACGGTGATTCACAGGGACAATCTTCTGGTGATGAAGTAACCATGAAATTTTCTGAAAAAGCCAGATGGCTTGTTTATTATTACACGAAGCATCCCAAAGGACGTTTTGAGCTGTCCCATATACTGGAGCTCCTTGGATTCCTTCTGGTATGCATCATGATTTCGGAAGCGGTGTTATACATATGGTTAAACGGATAGGCTTGTTCGGCGGTTCTTTCAACCCCATCCATATCGGTCATCTGGTGATTGCAGAAGCTGCATGGCAGGAGTTCGGACTGGAAAAAGTCATCTTTATTCCCTCCGCTGACACGCCCCATAAGGATATGCATCATATTGATAAATTTGACCGGTACAACATGGTAAAGGAAGCGATAAAGGATAATCCCCGCTTTTCAATATCTCCGGTTGAACGTGACCGCAGCGGCCCATCCTATACCGTAGACACTATCCATATCCTGAAGGAAGAGCTTGGATCATCCTATGAATTTTATTTCATCTGCGGTACCGATGCTCTGGCAGACCTTCCTACCTGGAAGTACAACCGGGAGCTGCTTTCCTGTTGCCATTTCATCTGCGCCAGCCGGCCGGGAAATGAAGAAAAGCTTCGTCAGTCCGTTGACTACTTCGGGAAACTGGGAGAAGAGAAAATCCATTTCCTCCTTACGCCGGAACTGGATATTTCATCTACCATACTGAGAAACCTTCTGGAACATCATAAATCTGTCCGTTATTTTATACCGGACAGTGTCATTTCTTTTATTGAGTCACATCATCTCTATGAAGGACCAAATTATGGAGCTTAAAGATATACAAAAAGATTTGCAGGCTATTCTTTCCCCAAAACGCTTTCGCCACAGCAGGGGAGTAGCAGAAACGGCCAAACATCTGGCAGAAAAATACGGCGCTGATGCAAACAAGGCTTATGAAGCCGGATGGGTTCATGACTGCGCAAAGGAGCTTCCGCTGGTAGATATGCAGCATATTGTACAGGAAGCCGGTATCAAAGCGGATGAGCAGCTGCTATCCAGTCGTGCTCTTCTTCACGGACCGGCAGGGAGCATCCTGGCAGAGACAAAATATGGTATTACCGACAGTGCTGTTCAAAGCGCTGTTTATTTCCACACCACCGGTCATCCGGATATGACGCTTCTTGAGAAGATCATTTTTCTGGCTGATTATATCGAACCATCCCGGGACTTCCCCGGCGTAGAAAAGCTTCGAAAACTAGCGGAAATTGACTTGGATGAAGCCCTGCTGGCTGCCTATGACTCTACCATTTCCCACCTGCTTGACCAGAAAGCCTATATTTATGATTTAACTTTTATGGGACGGAATGATTTAATTCTGAAGCTGAAAGAGAAGACGAATGAAAACAAATAAACGTGGTAAATTGAAAGTTAAGAAATTAATCTTCTTCCTGATTTTGTCTCTGGCAGCTGCTGTGATTTTGATTATGGGTATCTGCAAAGGTGTTTCTTACGCCCTTGGAAAGATAGATGGCGAGAATACCCCCATTTCCTACTACCTTCTCATCGGTACTGACAGGGAATCGGGAAGCGAAGCTGATGCTATCCTGCTGACTGCCTGGAACAGGCAGGACAGGGAAGTGACATTGATTTCCATCCCTCCCAATACAAAATTGGCCCGCCAGGAAAAGAAAAATCAGTTAATTCGTACGACCTTTACCGAAGGGGGCTCAGAGGAAACGAAGAGCGCCGTGGAAAATCTTCTTCATCTTCGAATCGACAAATATGCGGTGTTTGATTATTCCAATTTCAAAGAGTACCTGAATCAAATGGGCGGCGCCGATCTTTATGTGGAGAAGACCATGGATCATCAGGACAGGGAAGGGGAGACGGATATTCGCATCCGACAGGGATACCAGAGCCTGGATGGAGAAAATGCTCTTGGCTACGTACGGTATCTGGATTCAAAAAACGGGGAAATTGACCGAATCCAGCGTCAGGAACGGCTGATGAAGACCATGATTCATACAATGAAGAATCATATGGCTTTGTATAACTGGTTCTTTTTCCACCATTACTGGACCGCGGAGGAAACAAATATTACCAATGGGGAAGCTGCTTCACTGGCCTATACATTGACTTCCTACCCGGAAGAAAATTTCCGCTTCTCCATTCTTCCCGGTGAAACACAGAAAATTAATAAAGTAGATACCTGGGTTGTTAATCCGGTGGAAGTGCAGAAAACCCTTGCTCAAACTATTGGATCCGACAATCAGTGATTATAAATGTTATAAAGGAGTTAATTTATGGAAAAAAATATTGAAATCATCTGTAAAGCATTATCATCTAAGAAAAGCGTACTCATCCGTGTATTAAATGTTCGTGGATTAACCAGTATTGCCGATGATTTTATTCTGGCTACCACCAGAAACAAAAAACAGGCCCAGGCAGCAGCCGATGAGGTGGAAGAAAAGGCTGCAGAAATTGGTCTTCGCCCCCTTCGCCGGGAGGGATACCAGGAAGGCGACTGGGTTCTCCTGGATTTCGGCGATATTATTGTTCACATTTTCACCGATGAAGAAAGACGGCGCTATGATTTTGACACCCTTTGGAAAGAAGCAGCGGTAGAGGAATATCATGAAACCGGGGATGAAGATGAATAAAGAAGATGAATCCGGTCTGGGGCCCATGCACCTTCGGGAAAATTCCCTGGCAGAGCTTTCCGTAAACAGAGTAACCGAACTGGGCGCTTTTCTTGATGCCGGTACAGGGAACACATCTGATGATATCCTTCTACACCGGGGCCAGCAGACAAGGCCGGTAAAGGAAGGTGAAAGAGTCCAGGTATTTCTTTATCACGACCCGCACCACCGCCTGACTGCCAGCATGCGGCTGCCACAGATACCGGTAGGAGGCATCGGATACGCTCCTGTCATGCTGACTACCCGTTTCGGTGCATTTATCGATGTGGGCACAGAAAGAGGCATCTTCCTGCCCTTCTCCCAAATGGAAGAAAGGGTAGAAGAAGGCCAGACCGTCTGGGTTAAAATGTATGTAGATAAGACCGGGCGGCTGGCAGTAACCATGAAAGTGGAGGAAGATATCCGAAAAATTGCCCTCCCCGCTGCAGGAATCAAAGTGGGGGATATGGTATCCGGTACCGTTTACAACAAAACAAGAGAAGGAATTTTCCTTATTACCCGCCAGCGCTGGATTGCATTCCTCCACAGGGATGAAGTGAACAGACCGATTCATATGGGTGATGAAGTGGAAGGAAGGGTGGCCTATATCCGAAAAGACGGGCATTTGAACATTTCTCTCCGCCCACAGAAAGAGAAATCCATGGAAGGGGACATGCAGATGCTCATTGAGTATATGACCCGCCACCAGGGAACCCTTCCCTTCACAGACCAGTCTGATCCTGCTCTTATTAAAGCATCCCTTGGCATCAGCAAATCCGCCTTCAAAAGGGCAGTGGGCCATCTTCTCAAGTTGAAAAAGATTTCCATGAAAGAAGGGAAAATTACTCTTCTCTAAGAAATCCTGATGTGACAGATTCATATGTTGTGAAATTAAAAAAGCAGGAATCATTCGGTTCCTGCTTTTTAGATTTCATAAAATATGCTGGGTTAAAAATGGCGATAAAGGCCGATTACTTTTCCACGGATAGTTACATTCTTGGAGATAATAGGCTGATAGGCATTATTTTCAGGCTGCAGACGGATATGGTCATCTTCCTTATAGAAACGTTTCACCGTAGCATCATCATTTCCCACCAGAGCCACTACAATATCTCCATCCTGAGCATGATCCTGTTCCGATACAATAAGGTAATCCCCTTCCTGGATACCTGCATTAATCATGCTGTCGCCGCGAACTACCAGAATAAAGCAGCTGTTGTCACTGCCTACCATTTCAGCAGGCAGGGGGAAGACCGACTCCAGATGTTCATCTGCCACCAGCGGCTCACCTGCACGGACTGCACCTACCAGAGGCATGGGGATCATCTTCTTGTGGCGCCAGGACATATCTCCAACCACCTCAATGGCCCTGGAGCTGGCAGGATCTCTTTTAATGACTCCCAGTTCTTCCAGTCTGGACAGATAGCCGTGTACAGTGGAAGTGGAACGAAGATTTACAGCAGTGCAGATTTCACGAACTGTAGGGGGAAAACCATCTTCGTAAATCTTTTGACGGATAAACTCCAGAATGCTCTTTTCTCGGCTTGTTAATTCTCTGTTTTTGCCTAATCTCTTTGCTGCCATTTTTCAGTTCCTTCCTATTGATAAAATGATGAATATGCAAATGTATCATATTTTCCTATATATTCAAAGCTACAATAACCTGCACTTATTATACAGGAAAATGAGAATAAAATCAAACAGAAGTTCATAGAATAAATTTACGCATGCCATTTTATACTAAGAACATATAGTCCCTTATAATTAAAAAAGTCTAATCCTCTGTTCTATTGTGCGAAACTATGTTTTGTATTATCATGTATTCAGAAACGATGTTCTGAGAATAACGGTTTTCCAAAATACAGTTCTCAAGAATACAAGTTTGATAGGATATCACATAATGGGGAGGGAACTGCCATGAAAAAAATAATTTTTCTATTTATCGCTTCGGTGATCCTTTGCGGATGGGGAGTGAATGCTTCCGTTGCTGGCGACTCTGTGCAATATGAAGTGGTGACAGTAGATGAGAATGATACCTTATGGGATATTGCAGCCCGAAGGATTGATAATACAAAGGATATTCGAAAGGCGGTATACCGGATTGAACAGTTTAATCATATTTCAAATCCGGGTGCCTTGGAGCCGGGTATGACAATCAAGATTCCTGTTAATTTGGATTAGCAAAAGCAAACGTCCATTCTTATGACCTATAAATTTGTCAAAAGAATGGACGTTTGCTTTTTGCTATATTGCTGAATTGAATAGATGAACAGAAATATGATGATTCTTAAGAAAACATACCAAATGTTTGGCAGATATCCATAACGTAGCCCTGTTATCATTGGGATGTATACCAATGCGGCAGGAACCATCCAGAAAGGATTGATCCAGATAGAAAATAACCTGGCGGCTTTCATCATCCAGGAGACCGAAGGGGGTGACAGAACCTGGGGGCAGATGCAGGAACCTGTGCAAATCTTCAGCAGAAGCCATAGAAAGGCGGCGGGTGCCCTGTTCTTTACTGAATAACTAACTTCAAATCAAGCCGGCTTCTGCCGCGGACAGTAATAAGATAATAATGTTTCTTCTTATCATCTCTCACAAAAAGATTTTAGCATCATCCTCCGGATAGGGAAGAGGTACTTCGGATAACTGCTCCATGGTATATTCTGCCTTGTGCTCTGTGATTTCATAGGGAATATGATATTGCTCAAGAAGAGCCAGAATTTCCTCTTTCCCGACCATCATGCTTTTACTCCTGTGAATTTTCTAACAATGATTGCAAATAAGTCACGGAACAAAAATTCTTTTGGTAAGAAACCTGGTCAAAAGAATCTTTGTTCTAACCATACTATGTATGGTTAAACATCTTGTCAATCGGGTTATTAGTAAACAGATCGGCCTCATTAATATAGCGGCGTACCATTTCCACAGAACGATGGCGGGTCTGCTTCATAATGAGTCTTTCTTCAACTCCATGGAGAGCCGCATAGGTAGCAAACCCATGGCGCAGGCTGTGGGCTCCGTAGAACTCAGGATTGAGCCCTATGGATGCCACATATTTTTTAACAATGAGATTGATACTTTTATCACTGAGCCGACGGGAAGAAACCTGACCATTCTTTAAAAAGCTTCTGAAAAGGGGACCTGATGTAATATGAGCACAAGTCAGCCACTCCTGCAGCGCATGAATACAGTCCATGGATGTATGGGAAAGATAGGGGATACCTATCTGCTGTCCTGCTGATAACTGATCTGTTTTGGAATGCTGTATAGTTACCACAATGCCCTGAGGATATTTCCTGATATCTTCTACATTCAGCCCGGCAAGCTCACTGCGCCGGAAAGCTCCCATGAATCCTAGCAGAAGGACTGCTCTGTCACGCAGCCCGGGAAGCGTTGTCAAATCCATTCGGCCTATGATTTCTTCCAGCTCTTCCCAATAAATAGGAGTCTTTCCCTTCTGCAGGGTTCCCTTGAGACGGGTAAGACCAATGAGCGCTTCCTTTACTATCCAGGCTTTACACGGATTTTCCACCGGCTCGCCGGATGCATTATAATTTTCCGAAATAGCGCTGATTCTTCTCCGAATGGTGGCAGCCTTTGCATAATCAGCCAGATCATTGATATAATTGACAATAGTTTCAGGTGCTGCAGGATAAGAACTCTTGTGATGATATCGGCACCAGTCACAGAAATCATTCCAGTCCGATTCATAAGCGTCAATGGTATGTTCCGCTTTAGTCACAGCCAGAGAATTGATACTCTTATCTGAAAGTCCTTCAGTCTGTGCATTCCTGCTGAAATCTCGAAGAAAAAAGTGATTATCCATTTTTCACTCCCATGTATACAGAATCTCTACTGATTCATCAATCTGTGATTTCCTTTTGATACTGTAAAAACCTATAGTCTATTATACTATACCAGCCATTTGATAAATAGGTTCCGATAACATTAAATTATCGGAACCTATTTATATTCTCAAAAACGTTATTTTCTATGTGAGCCACAAGATTAGATACTTACAGACATCTTTATCTAACATCCCCAGATGATGACCATTCGGTCATTCTCATTATAACTCTTTTTCAATAAAAAAATGGTGGCAAAAAGGGTGGCAAAAGGTGTAAAGCAGCCATGGACAGGCATATAATGCTGGGGATTCCAGTAAATCTCTGCAACGCTTACGGGCAGGTCGGACTCCAGGCGGCTGACTAATTTTTTGACATCGAACTGGTCCAGATGGCCCGGAATCTAGGGAAGCACTGATTAATTC
>DCJJ01000006.1:45861-66831 GCA_002320515.1 Dialister sp. UBA1703
TCCTTAAATAGCTCGCTATTCGCGTCATCCCATTCCTTGCATTGTATAAAAAACCAAGAATAAAAGCAGACAGTGATTTAAGCAGCGCTTCCCTAGAATCTCCATCTCCCGTCCATTCCTACAGACCACCCGGTTTCTTTGAAAATTTCTTCCATGGATTCTCCAGTGAATTGAGGATCTTCATTCCTCCCGGGGACGAATCCCTTTTGAATAAGCTTGCCACCAGATTGATAATTGAAGCTGCCAAACTGATTATCTCTGTGGCCAAGCTTATTTTTCTTTATCCATTCTCATGTTTCTTGCCTGTTTATACTATAACTGATTTAGATTATAAAGTTAGGTGAAAATTATTAATTTCTTCTGACTGCTTACGAAACAGCTATTAATCTGCTCTCCGAGTATGAGCCAATCGGGCTTCTCTCAAGAAACAAAAGAGATGGTCTTTTCTATTTAATAAAAAACCCAAGATACCGATTTCCATAAAGAATCAATATCCTGAGTTTTTTACTTACTCATAAGAATGAAAACCTTTTATTTCTTTGTGAAGGCGTAGAGTTTTTCTGTGACTCTCTTAACTTCTGCATCCATTCTTTCTGTATCAATGGTGAGGAGTTCTTTGTGTTCCATCACCGGTTTGCCGTTGATAATGACGGTGTCCACGTCCATGGAGTTGCCTGCATAAACGGCAAGGGATACGCTGTCAAATCTGGGTTTCCAGTGGAAACCGCTTCTGTCTACCAGGATGATATCAGCCAGATATCCTTCTTTCAGTTCACCCAGGTTGTCGTAGCCCAGGCATTTAGCTCCGTCTCTGGTAGCCATGTCTACCGCTTCTTTAGCAGTAATGGCGAAGGGATCGTAATTGGCTGCCTTGTGGATGAGGGCGGTGAGGCGCATTTCGGCGAACATATCCAGCTTGTTGTTGGAGGAGGCGCCGTCGGTGCCGATGCCTACGGTAATGCCTGCTTTTCTCATTTTAGGAACAGGGGCAATGCCGCTGGCCAGTTTGAGGTTGGAAGCGGGGTTATGGGCCACGGCGATATGTTTTTCTTTCATGATACGGATATCGTCATCGGTCACATGAACGCAGTGGGCGGCCAGGGTAGGTCTTTCGAAGAGGCCCAGGGAGTCCATGAGGGCAATGGGCGTCATGTGGTATTCATTTTCGCAGTTTTCCACTTCTCCCTTTGTTTCGGAAAGGTGGATGTGAATGGGCATATCGTATTTTTCTGCCACGTCTCGGACTTTCTTAATATAGTCAGGTGGGCAGGTATAGGGTGCATGGGGTCCCATCATAACTTTGAAGCGGCCGTCCCCTGCCCCGTTCCAGTTCTTATAGAGTTCTACGTTTTCGTCGATGCCCTTCTGGCCATTGGGGCCGATGCCCGCAAGGCCTCTGGCCAGGTTGCCGCGGATGCCGGCTTTGTCGGCGGCCGCGGCACAGGCGTCCATGAACATGTACATGTCGCAGAAGGAGGTGGTGCCGCCGCGAATCATTTCCGCAAAGGCAAGGGTACTGCCCCAGTAGACGATGTCATCATCCAGATGATCTTCAGCCGGCCAGATTTTATTCTGCAGCCAGTCCATGAGGGCCATATCATCAGCATAGCTCCTGAAGAGGGTCATGGCCACATGGGTATGGGTATTCACAAGGCCCGGCATGGCCAGCATATCATGACCTTCTACAATTTCATCGTAGTCTTCTTCTTTGGGGTGCTCAGGAAATTCTTTGATATATTTGTCTTCAATGGCTATATTCTTATGTTCGGTGACTTTCCCGTCCTGCATAAGACCGATGTTTTTAATCAGGATTTTCATAGGAACCTCCTTCAGTCAAGCCCAAGGTATTTTCTCTGGGCTTCGGTCAGGGTATCAATCCTATATCCCATGGAAGCCAGTTTGATGGAGGCGATTTCAGTATCCAGTTCATGGGGCAGGGTGTATACTTTTGCTTCCATCTCTTTACCGTGCTGCAGGAGGTAGCGGGCAGCCAGTGTCTGCATGGCAAAGGAAAGGTCCATGATTTCTGCCGGATGTCCGTCGCCGGCAGCCAGATTTACCAGACGGCCTTCTGCCATGAGGAATACGGTTTTGCCATTGGGAAGTACGTAACCTTCGATGTTCTTACGGGCTTCAAATTTCTTTGTGCAGATTCTTTCTAGGTCTTTGCGGCTGACTTCGCAGTCAAAATGACCGGCATTGGCGCAGATGGCACCGTCTTTCATTTTCATGAAATGACGTTCTGTGATAATGTCGATATCACCGGTGACGGTGAGGAAATAATCACCGTACTTGGCGGCTTCATCCATGGGCATCACTTCAAATCCGTCCATAACGGCTTCAATGGCTTTGATGGGATCCACTTCGGTAACGATGACATGAGCACCCAGTCCTTTGGCGCGCATGGAAACGCCCTTGCCGCACCAGCCGTAGCCTGCTACCACCACCGTTTTACCGGTGACGGTGAGGTTGATGCTTCTGATAATGCCATCCCAAGCGGACTGACCGGTGCCGTAACGGTTATCAAAAAGATACTTGCAGTAGGAATCGTTTACCGCAATCATGGGGAACTGAAGCTCTTTGTTCTTTTCCAGAATCTTGAGGCGGTATACGCCGGTGGTTGTTTCTTCAGAGCCGCCGATGAGGTTCTTCCTTGCGTCTACCCTTGTAGTATGGAGAAGGTGTACCAGGTCTCCCCCATCGTCAATAATAATATCGGGCATATGGTCCAGGGCTTTGTTAAGGAACATGGTATATTCATCATCGCTGCAGCCATGCCATGCGTAAACGGTCACTCCGTTTTTCACAAGGGCTGCTGCAATGGGGTCCTGGGTGGAGAGCGGATTGCTGCCGGTGCAGATGACATTGGCACCGGATGCTTTCAGGGTCAGGGCCAGATAGGCTGTTTTAGCCTCCAGATGGATAGACATGACAATGGTTTTGCCTTTAAATACCTGGTCTTTAATAAATTCTTCCCGAAGGGCATTGAGAGCAGGCATGAATTTTGCTACCCAGCGAATACGCTGTTCTCCGTTATCAGCCAGGGAAATGTCACGAATCATAGATTCACTCATTAGTGTAAGCTCCTTTCGTATTCTTTTATTGCCACATCATAAGGAGGAGTAAGGACTCCTTTTTCCGTTATGATACCGGTAATCAGTGTATGGGGTGCCACATCAAAAGCGGGGTTAAACACGGGAATATCTTTTGGTGCGGTATAAACACCTTTGATCTGCCTTACTTCTTCCGGATTTCTTTCTTCTATTCGGATTTCATCTCCGCTGGAAATGGAGAAGTCAAAGGTAGAAAAGGGGGCGGTGATATAAAAAGGGATATGGTGATAGGCACAGAGAACGGCAAGGCTGTAGGTTCCCACCTTGTTGGCAGCGTCTCCGTTGGCAGCAATGCGGTCAGCCCCTACAATGACGGCATCAATGTGTTTTTCTTTCATCACCCACCCTGCCATATTGTCGGAAATAAGGCTGCAGGGAATGTGATTCGCCATCAGTTCCGTACCGGTGAGGCGGGCGCCCTGCAGAAGGGGCCTTGTTTCGTCAGCATAGACTCTTTCAATCTGACCTCTTTCATGGAGACGGTAAATAACGCCAAAGGCTGTCCCTATGCCTGCAGTAGCCAGGGCACCTGTATTGCAGTGGGTCAGGATACGGAGGTTCTTCTTTCCTTTGAAAAGATCGGCACCGTGGTCAGCCATGCGGCTGCAGAGGATTTTATCTTCCTCTTCAATGGCCCTGGCCCTTTCGGTCAGGCCTTCCAGTTTATTTCCTTTGGGAAGGCTGTCCCAGGTACGAATCATTTCATGAACTGCCCAGGAGAGATTTACCGCAGTGGGACGTGAGGAAATAAGTTCTCCTCCGGCGGACAGGAAAGCTTCTTTCTGCTGTTCTTTCGGCACTGTCTTTTCGATTTCCTGATAAGCCAGCACCATGGCATAGGCAGCAGCCACTCCGATGGCAGGGGCGCCGCGAACGGAGAGGCGGAAAATGGCCTTCCCCACTTCTCTGTAATCGGTACAGCGGATATAGGAGAGTTCATCCGGCAGTCTGGTCTGGTCAAGAAGTACCAGCGCTCCCCTCTCCCATTTCAGGGATACAAGTGGCTCACTCATAACAGATGGAATCCTCCAAAGTCTTTGGCCGCATGGTGGCAGCTGCATTCCGTATCCGAATCATAGGTCTTGGAAAGGATAGTAATAATTTTCTTAAAGCTTTCCAGGTTATGATTCATGCAGTCTACCACTTCCATGTGGGAAAGGGGCTCTTTAGAAATACCGGCAGCAAAGTTGGTGACCATGGAAATAGTGGAGTAGCAGATTTCCGCTTCCCTGGCCAAAACGCATTCCGGCAGGTTTGTCATGCCCACCACATCAGCCCCCCACTGGCGGTACGCTTTGATTTCAGCGGGAGTTTCAAAACGGGGCCCTTCGGTACAGATGTAGGTACCCTGGGGATGGAGAGTAATATGTTCCTGCTCTGCGGCCTTGATAATAGCTTCCCGCAGGGTTTCACAGTAGGGATGGGTCATATCCAGATGGGCCACACCGTAGTGCTCTCCATCGTAGAATGTGCTTTCCCTGGACTTGGTCATATCAATGAACTGGTCCACAAGAACCAGCTCGCCGGCTTTATAGTCGGGATTCAGGGAACCGACTGCGGTGGTAGATACCACCGCTTTGACATCCAGCATTTTCAGTGCATAAATGTTGGCACGATAATTGATCTTATGCGGCGGAATGGTATGATGTACACCGTGGCGGGCCAGAAAAATGATTTCCTTGTCTCCGAATTTTCCGGATTCATAGCTTGCTTTCCCATAGGGGGTTTCAATAATTTCGGAATGAAGATCAGTCAGGATACCGGGGTCATATACGCCGGTACCGCCGATAAAAGCCAGTTTGCTCATTGTACATTTCCTCCCTTTTCGTTAAACCATTTTATCAAAGTTTCCCGGGAAATTTCATATTTCTTCCCGCAGTAATGGCATGCGATTTCTATGTGGTCATCTTCCAGAAGTCCCTGCTGTTCCATGAGAGGCAGGCCCTGGAGAGAATGTTTGATGCGGTCTTCTCCGCAGGTGCAGCGGAATGAAACGGGCGCCTCGCCAAGAAGGACATAGTTTTCCTTATGAAGGAGAGTGGAAAGAGCATCCTCTTTCCCTGATTCATCAAAGAGATTCCATTTCCTGTCTTTACCAAAGAGTTCACCAAAGAGCTTTTTATCTCCTTCCGGCATAAGCTGGGCAATAAAACCGGCCATACGGGTGATTTTTCCTCCTTCATCCAGCAGAGATTCGATTTCCACATGGGATAGGGTCTGGTCGGAAGAATTGATGTAGTCGGACACGCAGAGAGCCGTATCGCCGTCAGGAAGGTCCACCGCTGAAACGTAGGGCATTTTCAGGAGAGAATACCGGGTAACAAAGAGCTTGCCCTTCCGGCTTACCCATTCCGCTTCTTTTTCGGGAGCATAGGGAACGGAACCGTCGTCGGGATGTTCGATAAATCCGCGGACGTACCTTCCTTCATAGGCATCGGCATGAATGGTACCAAGGGAAGAATTTGTCACCCACTTTAATGAAACGCCTTCGTGGTTTTTGAAATCCATGGCCAGAATGGCGCTGGCATTCAGCACTTTACCTAAAATCACTGCAGAAAGGGAAGAAAGATGATGAATTTCCTGGGCTTCCCGGGCAGCATCTGTAATATCGGCTACGGTAATACGGATGCCGTCGGTGCTCAGGTAGTGGTCAATCTGATTCATTACGCTCATACATGTGACTCCTGTTAAAATATAAATAAATTACTCTATTATTGTAACACTTCAAGGCCTTTGGCGCTTGACAATCTTTAAGAAACACGGTGGCTTTCCCACTAAAAAAGCGGCAGGGCTGCCGCTTTTTCAATTATACTTTCAATGCGCTGATAGCTTCTCTCCTGTTCTCCTTACCAAAGACAGAAGACCCGGCCACAAGGATTTCTGCGCCTGCTTTTTTCAGAAGAGCTGCGTTATCCTTATTCACGCCGCCATCCACTTCAATGGGAATGGACAGGCCCTTTTCCTTTATCATAGCCGAGAGGGCTGCAATTTTATCCAAGGAATAGGGAATAAACTTTTGCCCGCCGAATCCGGGGTTCACAGACATAATGAGAACGAAATCAAGAAGTGGAAGCACCTGATCTATGGTGGTTAAAGAGGTGCCAGGATTCAGGGCGATGCCTGCCTTGATGCCTCTGTCCTTAATATTATGAATCATGCGGTCCAGATGGGGCACAGCTTCTACATGGAAGGAGACCATATGGGCATGGCAGGCTTCCAATCCATCCAGATAAGCTTCGGGATGGTACGTCATAAGATGGACATCGAAGGGAAGATGGGTGCGCTTACGCAAAGACTGAATGACCGGTACGCCAAAGGAAAGATTGGGCACGAAATGCCCGTCCATCACATCCAGATGGACCAGGTCGGCACCGCCTTCTTCAATATCCTTCAGCTCACAGGCCAGATTGGAAAAATCAGCAGCCAGCACAGATGGAGCAATTTTCATCATTTACCTCCTGAAACCATTTTTCAATTCATCCAGCAGATGGATATAGGAATCGTACCGGGCCTGCTGGATATGACCTTCCTCCACTGCCTTTCTTACGGCGCAGTCCGGTTCTTTATGGTGCATGCAGTTATTGAAACGGCATGATGTCAGATAAGGACGGAAATCCCGGAAAAGCCAGGCAAGATTGTCCGGTTCTATAGAGATGAGATCCAAATAGGTATAGCCCGGCGTATCCATCAGGAAGGTATGGTCCTTCCATTCTATCAGTTCTGCATGGCGGGTGGTATTTTTCCCCCGTCCCGTATGGCGGCTTACTTCGCCGGACAGGAAATGGGATTTCCCCAGAATGCGGTTCAGAAGACTTGATTTCCCTACGCCGGACGGGCCGGAAAATGCAATCACCGGTCCGTGAAGGGCGCTTAGCAGCTCTTCGTATCCTTCATCATGAAGAAGGGAAAGGGCAAAGGAGGCATATCCTGCCTTTTGGTAATAAGCGGCTGCCTTTTGAGCCCCCTCTTCATCCAGGTCTGCCTTGTTAATCACAAGAAGTGGTTCAATCCCTGCAGCTTCCGCCAGTACCACCATCTTATCCAGAAGGAAGAAATTCAAATCGGGAGTGCAGATGGCAGATACCAGAACAAGCTGGTCAATATTGGCTGATGGCGGGCGGTGAAGTTCATTCCTGCGTGGATACACATGGGTTATGACAGCTTCACTGCCCTTCCCTGTTTCAAAGTCCACATAGTCCCCTACCAGGATATCGGTTTTCCTTTTCAGCCTGCCTCGGGAACGGCAGAGGGAGAGGCTCCCTTCCTCTCCGGAGATGGTAAAGTAACCATTCTGGTTCTTAAGAATCATTCCCTTCATGGTTACAGCTCCCGGTCCTGTACCACGGAACCGTCGATGACTACCTGTACATGCACGCTGCCGGTGCCGGAAACATCCTTGCTTACCGTGCTTCCAGGAGCTGCTTTGCCGCTGTAGGCCGTATGCTTTCCATTATCGTCGGTGACATAGATTTCCACCTGCCGTGCATTACCGCCTTTAGGAATGGAGATATTCACAGTGCCGGTCTTTGTCTGGGCCGGGGCTTTCTTCTTTCCGATGGTAAGGTTGACCACGCTGGAGGAGGTGGATTCTCCGCCTGCCGGATCCTGGGAAAGGATGACAGCGCTGCTGTCGTCGGCAGAGACGCCATCGGATGCAGTGATGGTACCTACGGACAGTTTCATGGAAAGAAGGGTGTTTCTGGCATCGGAGAGAGACATGCCCACCACATTGGGCACATGAACCTTCTGCTTCATATTGATGACGATATTAACTCTGGTGCCCTTGGTTGCTTTTGCTCCTGATTCAGGGCTCTGGGAAATAATCACATCAGAAGGTTTATCCGGATCATTTCCATTTTCCACGGCCCCCAGGGTGAGGCCCATCTTATCCAGCCTTTCCTTGGCCTGCTCCAAAGTCAGCCCTTTCAGATCCGGAATCAGCATGGCGGAACCGCCCTTGCTGACCGTCAAATGGATGATGCGTCTTGCTTTTACATTGGTTCCGGCGGCAGGCGTCTGGGAAATGACCTGCCCTGCCGGCACATCGTCGCTGGCGATTTCATCTACCGATACTTTCAAATCCAGTTTCTTTAACGTAGTTTCCGCGACTTCCACCGGTTTTCCTACCACATTAGGTACTGAAATATTTTCGCTGCTCCAGAAATTGCCGAAGCTGAAGAAGGCCCAGGCAAAGCAGAGGACAAAAAGAACGGCCATGCCGATCCAGATATATTTCTGGGGCAGATTGGTAATCAGTCTTGTGAGTTTTGATTCTTTCTGCACCTTATGGCCGCGAACCGCTTTCTGGGGAATGGGCCTGGTCATGGCGGTAAAGTCATGGGACGCCGGTTTATAAATGGTGGTGGTAAATCCCTGCGCGATTTTGAGCTCGGAAATAAAATCGGATACCGTATCATACCGTTTGTCCGGGTCTTTCTGCAGCGCAGTCAAAAGGCATTCTTCCAGCATGGGAGAAATGGCGGGGTTGTACTTGGTGGGCCTGGGGATATCTCCCTGCATATGCTGCAGGGCAATGCTGACAGCCGTTTCTCCTTCAAAAGGAAGGTGGTGGGTCAGCATTTCATAGAGCACAATACCTAGAGAATAAATATCTGTTTTGGCTGTGATTTTATCCCCTGCCGCCTGTTCCGGCGAAAGGTAATGAACGGACCCCAGTATGGATTCCTTGTCGATAACGGTGGACGAATTAATGGCTCTGGCAATGCCAAAATCGGTTACCTTTACTTTGCCGTTCCTTGTAAGGAGCACATTGTGAGGTTTGATGTCGCAGTGAATAATGCCATTGGCATGGGCTTCTTCCAGGGCATAGCCGATTTCAATGGCAATGCGGACAGCTGTGTCAATGGGGATGTTCGGGTGGTTCTGGATATACTGCTTCAGGGTTTCCCCTTCCACATATTCCATGACGATATAGTGGACATCGCTGTCGCAGCCCACGTCGTAGATACCCACAATATTTGGATGGGACAGTTTGCCCGCGGACTGGGCTTCATGGCGGAAGCGGATGATGAAATCGTTGTCCTCCGCAAAACTGCTGTGCAGAATTTTGACTGCCACAATCCTGTCAAGAAGGATATCCCTGGCCTTGTATACATCAGCCATTCCGCCTGAACCGATTTTTTCCATCAGTTCATAACGATCATCTAGAATCTTACCAGTCATATTTCACTCCACTCAGTTCCAATATTGAATCAATATAAAAGAAGCATTATCCTTCGCTCCCGCTTCATAGACCTTGTCCATGATATGGCGGCCCAGTTCTTTCAAGTCTTCTTTTGTTTTTCTGGGACTGGAAGCAATGAGACTTTCCAGATCACAATCCTCCACCATGCCTGATACCCCGTCACTGCAGAGAAGGAGGAAGGTGCCGTCTTTCAAGTCAAAAGATCCAGTATCTACTTCAAGGATTTCGCCGATGCCCACGGCCCTTGTAATTTCATTTTTTCTGGGATGGACTCGCATTTCTTCCCGGGACAGTTTTCCTTCATTCACCAGTTCCATAACAAAGGAATGGTCCGTGGTAATCTGCTCCAGCCTGCCATCCTGGAAACGGTACAGGCGGCTGTCTCCTACATGAGCCCAAAGGACCCTGCCTTCGGAAAGAGCGGCTGCAGCCAGGGTGGTGCCCATGGATTTCCATTCCGGATGGTCTTTTTTCTCATTCAGAATGGCCCGGTTGGCAGCATAAAATGCTTCTTTCAGACTTTCCTCTGAAAAAGCAGGCTCCAGGGAAGCGCTGAAAAAATGGCCCACACTCTCCACTGCCAGCGTGCCGGCAATCTGGCCTCCGTCATAGCCGCCCATTCCATCAGCAAGGATGTACAGGTTTTCCACCGACAGATTGATGGCATCTTCATTTGCCTTTCTCACAAGGCCTCTTTCCGATTCTCCGTAAGTTAGTATCATCTAAGTCTTTTCCTATCAAGAAGCAACCTCAGCCCGAAAATGGAAATACGGGCATGATAAACCGTAACTTATCCAATTAATTTAATACTAACATCATCGGCGGTGATAGTCAATTTTCTCATCCCTTAAGAGGCCTGGTTTTGAGGAAAAAGTGGGAATCATCCCCTTAAAAAGAAGACAATTTCCAGACTGTGCCCCAAAAATGAAGAAAAAATGATTAAAAAAGAAAAGTGGAAGGAAAATTACCGGTCAGAAAGATAGCGGCGTTTCAGCTGCCCGCAGGCAGCCTGGATTTCATCGCCCATCTGCCTTCTGACGGTGACGCTCTTCCCGTGTTTCTCAAGGACAGATACAAATCGACGGATTTCATCCATTTCCGGCGGATAGAGTTTGATATGTTCCGTGCCATTGATTGGAATCAGGTTGAAATGGCAGTTCATCTTTCCCGTGAGGCGGCAGAGCTCTTCCGCATTTTCAGGGGAAGCATTGATGTCTTTGATAAGGATATATTCAAAGGTCACTCTTCGACCTGTGGTCTTGAAATAGTAATGGGAAGCCTTCACCACATCTTCAATTTTAAAATTATGGCTCACCGGAAGGATCCGGTTGCGGATTTCATCATTAGGTGCATGAAGGGAAATGGCCAGGGTGATTGGCAGATGCTCATCAGCCAGACGATAGATCTGGGGAACAATGCCGCAGGTGGAAAGCGTAATATTCCGCAGGCTGATGTTCAAAAGTCCGCTGTCACCGGCAAGGCGGATGAATCGAAGCACTTCTTCGTAATTGGTGAGAGGTTCGCCGGATCCCATGAGCACAATGGAGTGGATAGGTGCATCCAGTTTTTCCTTGAATGCATAGACCTGGGCCAGCATTTCTGAAGCTGTCAGATTTCTCTCCAGCCCTTTTCTGGTGGATGCACAGAAAATGCAGCCCATGGCACAGCCCACCTGGGTAGAAATGCAGATAGAATTGCCATACACATGGTGCATGCAAACTGTTTCGATGAGGGAACCATCGGATAGCTTCAGGAGCATCTTCGTAGTATCTCCGTCATTGGAGGTAAGGGTGCTCATGATTTCCGGCTTGTAAAGCACTGCTTTTTCTTTGAGCACATCACGCATGGCGCCGGGGAGCTGTTTCATTTCGGAGAAATCATAGATATAGCGGCGATACAGGTAATCCTGCAGCTGCTTGGCCCGAAATTTAGGAAATCCCATGGACACTACCCATTCTTCCATTTCAGGGAGGGTGTGTCCCCAGATATTAAAAGGCATATTGACTCCTTCTCAACAGAATGACTGCTTCTGCAGTCTGGCAACGAAGAAACCATCGCTTTGAAGTTCATAGGGCAGGATGGTCATCATTCCCTCTTTGGAGGACTTTCCCTCATATAAGGTAAAGTCAACAGGTTTGAACTCCCGATGGCATGCAAGAAAACGGCGCACCATATCTTCATTTTCCGCCGGATTCAGGGTACAGGTGCTGTAGACCAGTGTGCCCCCCTTCTTCACGTAGGAAGCAGCACAGGAGAGAAGACTTTCCTGCAGAGGCGGAAAGTCATTCAAATCTTCTTCCTTTCTGTGCCAGCGGATTTCCGGCTTATGGGAAAGGACACCCAGGCCGGAGCAGGGCGCGTCCAGAAGGACTTTATCGTACTTCCCATAGAGGGCGGGAAATGGCTTGGAAGAATCTCGGGCCCCTGCATGGATGATAGAAATTCCAAGTTTTTTTGCATTATTTTTTATAAGAGAAATCTTATGGGGATACAGGTCCCAGGCATCAATAGAGCCCCGGTTCTCCATAGTTTCAGCCATCTGGGTGGTCTTGCTGCCGGGCGCGGCGCACATATCAAGTACCATCTCCCCCGCCTTCGGAGAAAGCACCCTGGCAGGAATCATGGAGGACAGGGACTGCACATAGGCCAGGCCTGCCTCTGCCAATGGCCAGAAATCATGGGCACCTTCCGTAATGATAAGGGCATTGTCCTGCCAGAGAGCAGGTTCTGCTTTTATTTTTTTCTCTGCAAGGAGGGACAGGAACTCCTCCCTGCTGTTTTTCAGGGTATTGCCGCGCACCGTAAGCCGGGGCGTTTCATTCAATGATTTCATAATCCGGCAGGCTTCTTCTTCTCCATAGGCGGACTGCCATTTTCTTATCAGCCATTCCGGTTCATTCCAGTAAAGGGAATCGTAAAGCAGCGGATCTTCTTCCCGTGGAAACAGGGTAATTTCTTCTTTCTTTCTAAGGTATCCCCGAAGAAGGCCGTTAATAAAGCCCACATTCCCCCGGTGCGTGATTTTCTTGGCAATCTTGACGGTCTCATTCACCGCTGCCGATTCCGGAATGCGGGAGAGATAGAGGAGCTGGTAGAGACCCAGACAGAGAAGGATGCGGACAGAGGGGTGCATTTTCTTCAGGGAATAGCTGCTGAGACGGGAAATCACATAAAGAAGGTAATTGTATTTCCGAAGCACACCGTAGACAAGTTCCGTAAGAAGCCGGCTTTCCGGGCCGCTTAAGGAATATTCCCTCATCATATGCTGGAGGGTCAGATTGGCATAGGCTTTCTTTTCCAGAATTTCATATAAGGCCTGATAAGCCAGTTTTCTGGCAGAAGGCACAGGTTTATCGGTCGAACGTATCATTCACTTTCACCTGATATCCATGAATAAAATCAGAAGATTTCATTTTCTTATGATTTTCCGGCTGAATTTCAGAAAGGACAAGGATTCCTTTCCCGCAGGCCACATGAATGAGGCCATCTTCTACGGACACCACGGTACCCGGACAGCCGGCGCTCTCTTCTTCCTCCGGGAAGGCCTGGTGGATTTTGACCCGCTTTCCCCGGTAGAAAGTGTAGGTACCGGGATTGGGATTCATACCGCGGATGAGGCAGTCAATCCTATCCGCCGGAAGGGTCCAGTCGATATGACCCATATCCTTCGTTATCTTTTCTGCGTAAGTAGCTTCTTCATGATTCTGGGGAACGGAACGGGAAAGTTTTTCCGGAAGGTCATCCATAACAGAAATCAGCTCATCTGCTCCAAGCTGTCCAAGGGCGTCAAAGAGTTCGCCGGCGTTCATGTGGGCTGGAATGTCCATTTTCCGGACAGAAACAATATTGCCGGTGTCCATGCCTTCATCCAGCTGCATAATGGTAACACCCGTCTCCTTTTCTCCATCAATAATGACCCGCTGGATAGGTGCGGCTCCCCTGTACTTGGGAAGGAGGGAGGCATGAACATTGATGGCGCCGTAGGTAGGAATCTCAAGCACCGCTTTGGGAAGGATTTTGCCGTAGGCAATGACGATAATGAGATCAGGCTTCAGTGCCCTGAGACGCGCCTGTTCTTCTTCGCTTTTCAAGCTTTCCGGCTGGTAGAGGGGAATCTCATGGGCTAGTGCAAAGGACTTGACCGGCGAGAAATTCACTTTCCTGCCCCTTCCATTGATACGGTCGGGCTGGCAGTAAATGGCACAGGGAGAATAGTCGTGGTTTACAAGAGCTTCCAGGGCGGGAACGCCGAAATCAGGGGTACCCATGAAGACAATACGGTAGGAATTATTCATCAGTTTTCGGTCCTTTATGAAGAGAAATGGCTTTTTCAATGAAAAGAATGCCGTTCAAATGATCTGTTTCATGCTGGATGCAGCGGGCCAGGAGGCCGGATGCCTTCTTTGTCTTCTTCTTGCCGTGAATATCCTGGTACCGGATGATGACATGGGAATACCGCTTTACCTCGCCGAAGAATTCCGGAACAGAAAGGCATCCTTCCGTGTCCGTATCCATTTCATCACCATCCGGTTTCCATTCCGGATTGATATAGGCCTCAAAGCCCGATACCCCGTCATCTGCCACAAAAATGCGCTTGGAAACAGCAATCTGAGGGGCTGCAAGGCCTACGCCATTGGCTTCATAGAGCGTCTTTTTCATATCGTTCACAAGGAACTTCAAACTTTTATCAAAGGTTTCAACCGGCTGTGCTTTCATTTTTAAAATAGGATTTCCAGCGGTAATAATAGTACTCAAAACTTTTCCTTCTTTCTATAAAAATACATAAAGCGTGGTGCTTCACAGAGGAGGCACTGCTTTTATTTACAATGGATCTACATCTATAATTATATCATTTTCCAGAAACAGGGGCGCTCCCCTCATGGCACTTTTTAAGGTAGTGAGATTCTTTCCTTTGACCAGGATGGAAATATAGTACAGGTTACGCACCCGCCTGATGGGCTCGCTGAAGGGAGGTGTAGACCGGACTTCTCCGGAAAGCTGGGGAATTACCTGCCTCAGCCATCGGTCAATCCGTCCTGCCTGGTCCTGCGCCTTTTTCTCATCTTCGTTGAAACAGGTGATTTTCATAAGTCTTGTAAAAGGCGGAAACTGGAGCATGCGGCGATATGCGATTTCTTTCTGGTAAAAACTTTCATAATCCTGCCGGGCAGCACACTGAATCACGTAATGGGAAGGATTATAGGTCTGCAGGATGACTTCCCCCTGTTTTCTGCTCCGCCCTGCCCTTCCGGCGCACTGGGTAATGAGGTTGAAGGTCTGCTCTGCTGCCAAATAGGAAGGGATGTTCAGGATGCTGTCGGCGGACAGGATCCCTACAGTCTGTACGCCGGGAATATCATGACCCTTGGCCACCATCTGGGTACCGAAAAGGATATCAAATTTCCCCTTCCTGAAGTTATCCAGAATGTCTTTGGCACTGTTTTTCTTTCTTGTGCTGTCAAGGTCAAAACGCTGTATCCGCGCTTCCGGCAGGAAATGGTGCAGTTCCTCTTCAATCCGTTCCGTTCCGGCCCCCAGGTAAAGGATGCGGCTGCTGTGGCATTGGGGGCATTCCCGGGGAATGGGATGTACCGTTTCGCAGTAATGGCACTGAAGCCGGTTTGTTTCCTTATGGTAAACCAGGGAAACGTCGCAGTTGGGACATTTGAATACATGGCCGCAGGAGGAACACATAAGGGTGGTGGCAAAGCCCCGGCGGTTCAAAAGGAGAATGGCTTTATTCTTATCCTCCATGGTTTTATGAAGAAGGGATACCAGGGGTGCGGAAATGAGACCGCTGCCGTCGATAGGCGGCGTTTCTTTCAAATCGCACACATGAATCTGGGGAAGAGGTGTTTTAAAAACCCGTTCATTCATGGTGATAAGTCTGATTTTCTTTTCCTTTGCTGCATAATAGGTGGCAATGGAAGGCGTGGCTGCCCCAAGAACAATGGGACAGTGATAAATCACCGCCATCACCTTGGCTGCATCCCGGCCGTTATATCTGGGGGTTTCCCCCTGCTTATAGGATGTATCGTATTCCTCATCCACCACAATGAGTTTCAGGTTTTGAAAAGGCATGAAAATGGCGGAACGGGAACCGATGACAATAGGGCTTTCTCCTCGCATGATACGCATGCGGTTGTTGTAGCGTTCTCCCTTGCTGAGGCCGCTGTGCATAAAGACCACCTTGTCGCCGAAAATAGAGGCAAAGTAGGACGTCATCTGGTGAGTCAGAGCGATTTCCGGCACGAGGATCAGGGCAGATCCTCCCTTCTCCAGGGCATGTCTGGCGGCACGGAGATAAACTTCGGTTTTACCGCTTCCCGTAACTCCTTTCAGAAGGAATCCTTCATAACTCCTTCGGTCAATGGAAGAACATATGGTATCCACGGCCTTCTGCTGCTCTTCTGTCAGCGTTTTTTCGCCCTTTTCCCCTTCATCGGATATAAGGGAGTAAGTGTCCTTCCTGCGATACACCGGATGACCATAACCGTTAAGATGGAATGCATGGATAAGGGCGCTGGAGAATCCTTCCCCTTTCAGTGCGTCTGCAGAAGCAGAACCATGAATCTTCAGATAATCGGCCAATGCTGCCTGTTTCCTGCTTCGGCGCCGCTCTTCATCGGTCATATCCCTGTCCAAAACAATCCACTTTTCCAAAGGCGCCTTGTGAGCAGCATCCACCGTTTCCTTCTTTATGAGATAGCCCTTTTTTACATAGTCTAAAAGAGCGTCTCCAAAGAGAAGGGCGGCGGGCTTTTCATCAATAGTTTCCACAGAACGGTCTACCAGACCGGCAATATCAGAGGAATCCTCTTCAATTTTTGACCATTCAAGCACATAGGCAATACGGGTGCGGACAGCTTTTTTATCTATATAAAACAGACGAAGGGCGTCAATGAGGGTACACATATAGTAGGAAGAAATCCACAGGGCTGTCTGAAGCATTTCATCCGTAAACCAGGGAAATGAATCTACAAGGGATTCAATAGGAAGAATTTTATAGGGAAGCTTTGACGTATCTTCCTCATGAACGGAAAGGATAATCCCCTCTTCCTTCCTTCTGGCAAATTTGACCACACAGCGAAAGCCGGGGCCCGCTTCCATCCCCTTGGGGATGCGGTAGGAAAAGGTACGGTTCAGATGCTTGGAGGGTCTGTTGATTAAAACTTCTGCGATGGATTCCGTCATAATGCTCCTCCCAATAAAAATGGACAGCCCGAAGGCTATCCATTATTTTATCATATTTCCTGCTTTTTACGAAATGAAGGAAATTTTCAGAGTCCTGCTTCTTTCTTGAGAACTTCCGCTTTGTCCGTGTGTTCCCAGGGCAGGTCAATGTCCGTTCTGCCGAAATGGCCATAGGCAGCGATCTGTTTGTAAATCGGGCGGCGGAGGTTCAGCATGTCGATGATGCCTGCCGGACGGAGTTCGAAGTTTCTGCGAATCAGGTTCACAATCTTTTCATCATCAATTTTGCCGGTGCCGAAGGTGTCTACGAAAATGGAAACCGGTTCAGCCACGCCGATGGCATAGGCCAGTTCGATTTCACATCTGTCTGCAATGCCGGCAGCGACGATGTTCTTTGCTACATAACGGGCAGCATAGGCAGCAGAACGGTCAACCTTTGTGGGATCCTTGCCGGAGAAGCAGCCGCCGCCGTGACGGGCCATGCCGCCATATGTATCGACGATAATCTTACGGCCGGTCAGACCTGCATCGCCCTGAGGACCGCCGATAACGAAACGGCCGGTGGGGTTGATGAGATACTTTGTATTTTCATCCAGAAATTTAGCCGGGATCGTTGCTTTGATGACCTTATTGATCATGTCTTCTTCAATCTGTTCATGGGTTACATCAGGATTGTGCTGGGCAGAAATAACCACTGTATCCACACGGACCGGTTTCCCGTCATCATATTCTACGGTAACCTGGGTCTTTCCATCAGGACGGAGGTAAGGAACTTCCCTGTCTTTTCTTACTTCAGCCAGTCGGCGTGCCAGACGGTGAGCCAGTGCGATAGGCATGGGCAGGTATTCCGGTGTTTCATTGGATGCATAGCCGAACATCATGCCCTGGTCGCCGGCGCCGATATCGTATTTGTCGGCCTTCTTTTCCTTAGCTTCCAGAGACTGGTTGACACCCATGGCAATATCGGGGGACTGTTCATCAATGGCCACATTGATGCCTACGCTTTCACCGTCAAAGCCGTAGCGGGCATCGGTGTAGCCGATATCATTAATCGTTTTGCGGATGACCTGGGGAATGGGCACATAGGCGCTGGTGGTGATTTCACCGAAAACATGCACCTGCCCTGTGGTTACAATGGTTTCGCAGGCTACACGGCCATTGGGATCCTGTTCCAGGATGGCATCAAGAATGGCATCGGAAATCTGGTCGGCAATCTTATCAGGATGTCCTTCTGTTACGGATTCCGATGTAAATAATACTTTCTTAGACATATAAATCCTCCTCACTTGGAAATGTTGGAATGTGGGATGTAAAATAAAAACAGCTCTCCGCAGGGAGAGCTTATTCTCTCATCTGCCAGCTTTCGCTGATGGAATTAGCACCGGTTCCCCTTCAGGAATGGTTGCTGCAGCGTCATGGGGCCAAATCCCTCAGCTGCTCTTGATGAGTCATCATTCACTTGGATATTATTATAACGTTATTTCTTCTTTTTAGCAATGGTTAACTGCAATTCATGCATAAAAAGTTGACGGAATATAAAAAACAGCTCCCCCCGCCCTTATTTATCAAAGAAAATCTTCATATCCTCTTCCACCGTGGTAATGCCGGCAATGCCAAACTTCTCTACCAGCACATTCACCACCGCCGGAGAAAGGAAGGCCGGCAGTGTGGGGCCCAGATGGATATTCTTTACGCCCAGGTAAAGCAGGGCCAGAAGGACGATGACCGCCTTCTGTTCATACCAGGCAATATTGTATACGATAGGAAGGTCATTCACATCATGGAGGCCGAAGGCTTCTTTCAGCTTCAGGGCAATGAGGGCCAGGCTGTAGGAATCATTGCACTGTCCTGCGTCCAGCACTCTGGGAATGCCGCCGATGGTGCCAAGATTCAGCTTATTATACTTATACTTGGCACATCCGGCGGTAAGTATCACCGTATCCTTTGGAAGGGCTTCTGCAAAACGACGGTAATATTCCCTGCTTCTTGCCCTTCCGTCGCATCCTCCCATGACGATGAATTTCTTAATGGCGCCGAATTTAACGGCATCCACCACCTTGTCAGCCAGCGCAAATACCTGGTTGTGGGCAAACCCGCCTACAATGGTGCCTTTTTCGATTTCCTTCGGCGGCGGGCAGGTAAGTGCCTGCTCAATAATAGGAGTAAAGTCCTTTTTTCCATTCACTTCATCAATATGGGAAAGGCCGGGGAAAGAGACTACGCCGGTGGTCCAGATGCGGCTGCGGTAGCTGTCCTTAGGCGGAACGATACAGTTGGTGGTCATAAGGATAGGGCCGTTGAATGTTTCAAATTCTTCCCGCTGCTTCCACCAGGCATTGCCGTAGTTTCCTGCAAAGTGGCTGTACTTTTTGAAGAAGGGATAATAATGGGCCGGAAGCATCTCCCCATGGGTATAAACATCCACACCCTTATCCTTTGTCTGTTCCAGCAGCATTTCCAGATCCTTCAGGTCATGGCCGGAAATCAGGATCCCCGGACGGTGACGGACGCCGATATCCACTTCTGTGATTTCAGGCTGTCCATAGGCGCCTATATTGGCTTCGTCCAGAAGTGCCATACCCTTTACGCCCATTTCGCCGGTTTTCATGGTGAGGGCCAGAAGATCATCCAAGGTGAGATCCTGCTTCAGGGTTTTAGCAAGAGCATCTGCCAGGAAATTGCTGATTTCCTCCGATTCCTTCTGAAGTACCCGTGCATGGCGGAGGTAGGCGGAAAGCCCTTTCAGCCCATAGGTAATGAGTTCCAGGAGAGATCTTTTATTTTCATCTTTTTCGGAAAGAACGCCGATGTGAGGATTCCCAGCGGTGGAAGCCATATCCAGCGGCAAAGCGGCTTCAGAAAGGGAAAAATCCTTCGGCAGAAGCTGACGGAGCGCTTCCTTGGCTTTTTCCGTATCTTCAATCCTAGCGGTGATGAAATCATCATCAAAGTTGGCATTGGTAATGGTGACAAAGAGATTATCTTCCAGCATATGGGTCACATCAGAAGATACAGCATGCCCTTCCCTGCGGTATGCTGTGGCCAGTTCAGCCAGTCCTTTGGTTACATAAATGAGTACATCCTGCAGATGGGCTGTAGCCGGTTTCTTTCCGCACATTCCTCCTGCGGTGCAGCCTTTTTCACCGGCAGTTTCCTGACACTGATAGCAAAACATCTGATTCTCCATATATTTCCTCCTTTATTAAACCGGTTCTTCATGTCTTATTATTATAGATGAAATGGATAAAATAAACTGTTGCCCACGCAACATATTAAGGATATAATGAGAAAGAAATGAAATTTATACATAGAACCTTGCATAAAGGAGACTGCCATGGATGAACAGAAGTATAAGGAACTGCCCCTTTTTCAGCATATGCAGGAAAAAGAAATTCATGAAATACTGCTAACCGCCGGCTGCTTTGTGAAAAATTTCAAAAAAGGAAACTATATCTACCAGGAAAATGAAGTGATTCACAGCCTGGGCGTGATCCTCACCGGCCATGTTTACATGGTAAAGGAAGATGTGTGGGGAGAAGAAACCATCCTGGTCCGTATGGGAAAGGGAGACCTGTTTGGCGAAAATTTTGCCTGCTCCCCCAACCCCGCCTCCACCGTCACCTTCTATGCGCCACAGGCAGCGGAGGTGCTCTTTATCCCCTACGAACGGCTCCTTCGTCATGCAGGCAACAGGAACGTACTCCTTTTCATTACGAACCTTATCAGCATGATGACATACAAAAGCCAGAACCTCATGAGAAAAATCAATGTAGTTTCCCGCAAATCCCTTCGGGAGAAGATTCAGTGCTTCCTTTCCCTGGAAGCAGAAAAAACAGGTACGCTGGATTTTACCATCCCCTTTTCCCGGGAGGAAATGGCTGAATACGTGTGTGCCAATCGGAGTGCTCTGTCCAGGGAACTGAAAGCCATGGAAAAAGACGGATTGATTGAGCTGAAAGAAAGAAAGTGCAGGATTTTGAAGAAACAGGGCTGACGGTCTTTTAGGCCCCCTATGCATAACAATAGCTTCATTTTCGTCGCTTACCGGGATTCTTCGCCGGGGGTCAAGGGGATTTCCATAATCGACTTTAAGACAGACCTATCCTCACCCTGTCGGGGAGGGGCTGTGAGAAAATGATTTACATTTTTTCACAGCCCCTTTTGTAAACATAAATTTTACGGAAACTGGCCAAATGACAATCTGCTTCCTGCCTCTACGTCATTTCGAGCGGTGCTGCATGTGGTTATGGATGATCATGCCATTTGTTCTATTGGGGCTCTGAGCCCCGAAATCTCCTGCCACCATGCTGCTNNGCTTGTGCCATTAGGGCGTGGGATTTCTCCACTCTGTGGAGATCCTGCATAGGACCTCCAAGTCAGCCGAAGTTGGCCTCTAGGGAAGCGCTGATTAAATCGTTATCGGATTTCATTCTTGCGTTTTTATTCAATGCAAGGAAT
>DCJJ01000175.1 GCA_002320515.1 Dialister sp. UBA1703
GCTCGCTATTCGCGTCGTCCCATTCCTTGTATTGCATAAAAATTCATGAATAAAAGGGGACAGTGATTTAATCAGCGCTTCCCTGGCTCAGGCTGATATGGTACGAAAAAAGGGGCTGTGAAAAAATGTAAATCATTTTTTCACAGCCCCTTTATATAATAAGGTTTTATCATACTGGCGCCTTCTATATTTTTAAGGCGCCCACCACAACCCTCACGGCCACAGGCCGTGTCAGACCTGAGAACCTTTGGGCTATGCCCCGAAGGCCCTCAGCCGTGAAGCGGCTGGCCCCATTTCCCCCTGCGCCTTTTTCCTATTTGTGCTAAAATAGTATGGGTAAATTCGCTGATTCTATTTCATTGAGGGAGGCCATTATGCAGATTCATATTACTGATCATCCGCTGATTCAGCACAAGCTGACCATTATGCGTTCCAAGGACACCAGCTCCGGGGAGTTCCGCCGTCTTTTGAAGGAAATCACCCTTCTTATGGGCTACGAGCTCACCAGGGATCTGCCGCTGGAGGATATTGAAATCGAGACGCCGCTGGAGAAGGCCCGGGGCAAACGGGTAGCTGGCAAGAAGGTAGGGATCGTTCCTATTCTCCGCGCCGGTTTCGGCATGGTGGACGGTCTTCTTGACCTCATGCCTTCCGCCCGTGTCGGTGTCATCGGTCTGTACCGCGACCCGGAAACCGCCAAGCCGGTGGAGTATTACTGCAAGCTGCCGGATGTGGAAAACCGTGATTTCATCCTGGTGGACCCCATGCTGGCTACCGGCGGCAGTGCGGTGGCTGCCATCGATATGATGAAGGCCCGGGGCGTGAAGAATATCAAGTTCATGTGTCTCGTAGCCGCTCCGGAAGGGGTGGAGGTCGTGAACAACGCGCACCCCGATGTGCCGATTTTCACCGCTTCTCTGGATCGCCAGCTGAATGACCACAAGTACATTCTCCCCGGTCTGGGAGATGCAGGGGACCGCATTTTCGGAACGAAGTAAAATCTATATCATGAGAAAGCCCGGCGTGCCGGGCTTTTTTCACCCCTGTTTTTGCAGAAGGAGGGATATGTATGCCTTTTTTCATTTCGCGGGACGATATTACCACCCTGAAAACCGACGCCATCGTGAATGCAGGAAATCGGGAGCTCCGAATGGGCGGCGGGGTGTGCGGCGCTATTTTCAAGGCGGCCGGCGCTGAGGAGATGGAAAGGGCCCTTCAAGGCCTGGGCCCCATCAGCATCGGCGATGCGGTGGCAACGCCGGGATTTGCCCTGCCTGCCCGGTATGTCATCCACACGGCTGGCCCCATTTACCACGGGAGGAAAGAGGAGCGGGATCTTCTGGCATCCTGTTATCGAAACAGTCTCCTGCTGGCGGAAAAAATGCACCTTTCATCCGTCGCTTTCCCTCTGATTTCCTCCGGCATTTACGGCTATCCCGTGGAGGAAGCGGAGCAGGTGGCATTGGATGCCATCCTCAGCTTTTTGGAAACCCACAACATGACGGTATACCTGATTATCCTGAAGGAAAGGGCTCGAAAGGCCATGGTCTACAGCAGGCTGTCCTATTTCCTGCAATCCCATGAGGATATGGAGCCGGCATTCGGAATTTCTATCCCTTCCAAAGCGCCGGCCGTTGAACGGGACTCCCCATGCTTTGACGTCCTTGCAGATGAAGCACCGGCACAGAGAACTCGCCGCCGGAAAAAAGGGCCCCGCAAAGCACCGGTCCATGACCTGCCCCTCCCTGCGTCCGGTCCCATTCCCGATGAATTTCTTCGCACCGAAGAGTCTTTTTCCCATGCCCTTCTCCGCATGATTGATGAAAAGGGGCTCACGGATTCTGAGGTCTACAAGGGCGCCAATCTGGACAGAAGGCTTTTCTCTAAAATCAGGTCTAATGAAAACTACAAGCCCCGGAAGAATACCATCCTTGCCCTGGCTGTTTCCATGGACCTTTCGGTGGAGGAAACGGAAAATCTTCTGAAAAAGGCGGGCTACACCCTGTCAAGAAGCCTCACAGGAGACCTCATCGTCCTTTTCTACCTGCAGCGGGGAAAACCGGATATTTATGAAATCAACGAGGCTCTTTTCCACTTCCACCAGCCCCAGCTGGGAAGTGCGTTATAACAAAAAGACTGTGAAAAGATAATTCCCATTTTTTCACAGTCTTTTTGTTATGAAATTTCCTATACGGCATGAAGCAGTGGCGTTTCAACGCGGCAGGAAACTATCCGGCAGGAGATTTCTCGATTCCTTTTCACTGACTCCATGAAGCATATGCGTCAATTCGCCGCTGACCTCCGCTCGAAATGACAGGGAGCGGGAAAGCACTGTGCGTCATAAGCTACCAGGGACGAATGACGCACGTACTCTCCCTGCTTCATTGTTATTTCGACCGCAGCGAAGTGAGTGGAGAAATCTCACTCCCGAGTGGAACGACCCCCATTGTGGCAGGAGATTTCTCGACTCAGAGTTTCAATAGAGCTCATTTGCCTTTCCCCTCATCACGACATACAGCCCCGCTCGAAATGACAGGGAGCGGGAAAGCACTGTGCGTCATAAGCTGCCAGGGACGAATGACGCACGTACTCTCCCTGCTTCATTGTTATTTCGACCGCAGCGAAGTGAGTGGAGAAATCTCACTCCCGAGTGGAACGACCCCCATTGTGGCAGGAGATTTCTCGACTCCCTTTCACTGACTCCATGAAGCATATGCGTCAATTCGCCGCTGACCTCCGCTCGAAATGACAGGGGACGGGAAAGCACTGTGCGTCATAAGCAGCAGAAAGCCCTTTCCAACAGCTTATTTCATTCCTTTCCGTATGGCTTCCAGGCACTCATCCACAATGACCATGTTTTTGGCAATGCCCGCCGGGGTGCGCTGGAAGGCGTAGGCACGGTCTTCGTCGATGCCCATGCGGTCTGCCGTTTCTTTCACGTCAATGTCGGCGCCGGAGAAGATGAAGGTCCAGCCCATTTCCTTTGCTGATAAGCCTGTGGATATCATTCCAGCTGAAGCGGGTGCTTGCGTTTTCACAGCCGTCGGTGGTAATGAAGAAAACCACATGGTCCGGGCGGGCGTCCTTCGGTTTGTGGGAAAGGAGCTTTTCCATTCTCCGGATACTGAGCCCCACGGCATCCAGCATGGCGGTGCATCCGCCTGCCACATAGTCCTTTTCTGTCATCGGCGGCACGTGGCTGATATCCTCCCGGTCGTAGACCATATCCATGGTCTGGTTAAAAAGAACGACGGTCAGATAACAGGTGCCAGGCAGCTTCTTCTGCTTTTCTATCATGCCGTTGAAGCTGCCGATGGTGTCCGATTCAAATCCCGACATGGAGCCGCTCCTGTCAATAATGCATACCAGTTCTGTCATTCCCTGCTTCATAGTTCTCAGTCCTTTCTGAAATATTGGTATCTCTGTACGTATGATAGCAGAAAAAAAGGCACCGATGGTCGCCCGGGAAGCGACATATACCGGTGCCTTGAAAGATGATGGGATTCCTGTCCGACATGAGACGATGGTACTTCACAGCGGCAGGAAACTGTTTGCAAAAAGTTTCCTATCCGACTTGACGCTATAGCAAAACATCAGGGCAGGAAACTATTCGGCCGGAGATTTCTCGACTTCTCTGGAATGACGGTAAGGCGTCTGACCTTCTGACCGTCTGATTGTCTGACATCCCCGCCTATTTCTCCACAACTGTCAGCGTATGACCATTGGTCACGATTTTTCCTTCGTTGTGAAGGGTATGGACGGTGGAATCGGCGGTCATGTTCCAGGTGGCTCCTTTTTCGATGGTGAGGTCTGCGCCTGCGTCTTCATTGCTTCCCTTGTCATTTTTCTCCTGAAGCAGGGCGCCGTCCCAGCGGGAGTTTTTGCCGAGGGTCATGGCCAGGTGGGAAATGGAATCCACCAGGATATTTCCTTCCATCTGCTGGTTTTGCACGGTGAAACGGGCTTTGCCCCCATTGGCGCCTGCCTTTCCCCAGCCCCGGGAGCCGCTGTTTCCGGAGATCCGAAGAAGAGCGCCTTCAGGATCTTCGTTTTGGATTTTTACATTATCCAGATGGATGGTGCAGTCCGTATTGGTGACGTAGAAAACATCCCCTTTATGGGACAGGAGGCTTCCCCCTTCCATGGAGAAGGCGGAGGTTCCTTCTTCCGCATCACCACTCATGGACTGGTAAATCATGACGGTGTGCACGTTTTCTTCCTTGATGGTTTCCTTTCCCATCAGCCGGGTTTCTGCCATATTTCCTTCCATGCGGCAGTTTTTGAGGGCAATGCTGTTTTTCCCTTCAATCACAGCCCCTTCGGAGCGGGAAGCGGAAAGGTCGGCCCCCTCTATCGAAATATCTGCAGTGGAGTAAACGGCCGGCGAGCCGTATCCTTCGGTGCGGAAGGTGCCTCCTTTCACCAGCACCGTGCCGCCGCCCCGGTCGGAGCGGATGGCGGCGGAAGAATTGCCGGCGGTGGAAACGGTGACGTTTTCCGCCTCCATGAGAGCGCCGCCGGTGGTCTGCAGGCCGCCGGAGTGGCTGCCTTCGGTGGTAATGGTCACATTCTTTGCTGAAATCATGGTGCCCTTACCGTAGCTGAAAAGGCCGTTGCCATTGAGAGCGGCGCTGTGGACAGCCGAGTCCTCCACTGTCACCCGGGCGCCGCCGGTGGCCAGAAGGGCCGCATTCATGCCGTAAAAATCACCGCCTTCTGTGCTGGAGGAGTTTCCTTCCTCTTTCATGATTTCCACATTTTTCAATGTCACCAAAGCGCCGGTGACGCGAAGAGCGTTTTCATCGTTGCCGGTGGATCCGAAGACCTGATTTTCCAGCACGCCCTTTTCCGTCACATTTCTGGCGGCGCTGCCCTGGGTGATGTGGTCCGGCGGATTGAAGCCGGGTGGCGGCGTCATTGGCTCTCCCTGCGGAGGCCGGGGCGCCTGCTTTGCGTTGTCTGCAGGGACCGCCACTTTGGTAATGGTAATATCCTCTACCCGGTTCTGCAGATTCCAGGTCATGGCATCGGAAAAACGCTTGGGCAGGATATTGTCCTTATTGTCCGCCGCCTGGGCCGGGCCGGCAGACAGAAGAAGGGCACAGGCCAGAAGGACTGTCAATTTATATTTCATAGAACTCACTCCTTATGCTGCATAACTGTCTGTATTATATCATACTGGCCATGGCCCCATTTCAGGGATATAATGGTATCACTACGATTCAAAAAGGGAGATGGTTTACATGACCGAATACAAAAAGGGGCTCCTGGCAGCCCTTTCCTGCTACATCATCTGGGGCGTGCTTCCTCTGTACTGGAAGCTTCTGGAAGGCACCGGCGCCTATGAAATCCTGGCGCACCGCATTATCTGGTCTTTCGTCTTCATGACCATCCTCCTTGGGGTCCTGGGCATGGGGCCCCTTCTGACCTCCACCATCCGGGATTTCCTCCATCACCGAACGAAGGGACTTCTCATGGTATCCGCCTCCCTTCTCATCACCGCCAACTGGTGCATTTTCATCTGGGCCGTCACCCATGACCACATCGTGGACTCCAGCTTCGGATACTATATCAATCCCCTGGTGAGCGTGCTTCTCGGCGTCTTCCTCTTCCATGAAAGGCTGTCCAGGCTGAAATGGGCCTCCATCGCCATCGCCTTTCTGGGCATTACCGGCATGTCTCTCCAGCTGGGCCGCCTGCCCCTGGTATCGGTGGGCCTGGCTCTCACCTTCGCCCTTTACGGCGCCGCCAAGAAAAAGCTCCACATCAATCCTTTCATCAGTATCACCCTGGAAACCCTGCTGGTACTGCCCATGGCCCTGGGATATGCCCTGTGGCTCTATGCGTCCGGAGAGGGCCACTTCCTTGCAGGAAGCAGCATGACCGACTGGCTCTTCGTAGGTGCCGGCATCGTCACCGCCACGCCGCTGGTGCTTTTCTCCACCGGCGCCAACCATCTCCCCCTGAACGTCCTGGGCTTCTGCCAGTACCTCTCCCCCAGCCTGTCCCTGCTTCTGGGCATCTTCCTCTACCACGAACCCTTCAGCATGGTGCAGCTTACGGGCTTTGCCACCATCTGGACGGCACTTCTGGTGTTCTCTGTTTCCGATTTCAGGGAGCAGCGGAGAAAAGATTCTTAATATGGAACCACTCTGCGGCCCGGGTCCATTGGACACACCTTCGGTGTGAAGGTTCAAGCGCCTTCGGCGCTCGGGTTCAAAAGGTTCAGAGGGTTCAAAGGGGAAGGTTGACGGGGCTTCGCCCCGAGGGTTGTGGCCGCCTGTCGGCGGCAGGTTGTGTAAAAGGGCTCTAGGGAAGCACTGATTAATTCATAGAAT
>DCJJ01000057.1 GCA_002320515.1 Dialister sp. UBA1703
AAGTGGAATTCCCTGATGTCTCCCTTCTCCCCTGCCTTCCTCTCTACCGCGGATGTGGAAGAAAGCATTTAGGAAATGGGATTCATCATCTCATGAGGTCTCTTCATCCCTCTACTATTAATATCGCAGAAGGTTCGATTTTTTTACCCCCTTGGAGAGAAAAAATTTCAGAAAATTTCTCGGACCTATACTCAAGGCTCAGCCCAACTCCTTCCAAAGGAAGGAGCCTGCGTTACGTTCTATGCTATGAGGCCAATAGAGCGGAGAAGGGGTACGCCGAAGATGACCATGAGGGCTATCTGGATGTAGGCTGCGGCGCCGATACCGAAGGCGCCTGCCAGAAATCCGGAAACCATGCCGGTGGGAATCCCGTAGATATAAAGTTTCCTGCCGGTGAGCAGAATCCGGCGCCCGTGGAGATGATGGTTCAGCCAGTCCGCCTGGTAGAGCTTCACGTAAAGGATGAGGGCGCTGGAGAGGACCATGAGGCCTGTCATAAGGCTCAGATCGTCGGAGGGCATGCGGTTGGAAACGGCAGCGCCCAGAAGGGCGCCGATAATGCCGCCTGCACCGATTACGGCGCCTACCTTCACCACCACTTCATGTTCCCTGAAGTGGCTGACGGCACCGGAAATCATGGTAAAGGTCATGGAAGCCAGTGCCACCGCCAGGGCGGTGTGAATCGGTACGCCAAAACCTACGGTAAGGAGAGTAATGGTGACGCCGGCGCCGCCGGCTCCCACAAAGCCGATGACAGCGCCTAATAAAATCATAGATACGAAAAGCATAAAAATCTCCTTATGGCTGCTTACGCGGAACTCCCAGGGAAGCACTGATTAATTCATAGAGTCAGCTTTGATAAGAATAAAAGCAGACAGCGACTTAATCAGCGCTTCCCCAGGCCGCCGTTTTTTTTGCAAAAGGAGCTCAGCACCGTGGAGCCCAGAATGAGGACGGCTCCGGCAAGGCCAGCGGCGCCCAGGGGTTCTCCCAGCCAGCAGGCGGAGAGGATGATGGCCACGATGGGGTCGATGTAGCTGAAGAGGGCGGCGGTCTGGGCTTGGAGGCCGGCCATGCTGCCGAAGTAGAGGGTGTAGGTAATGCCTGTATGGACAATGCCTACGGTAAGAAGAAGAATCACCGTCACAGGCGCCCAGGGCAGGGCGGAAAGGTTTTCCGTGAGAAGGGTATAGGGCAGGAGTATCAAAGAGGCCAGGCCCAGCTGGGTAATGGTCATGTCATAGGCGCTGATGTCCTTCAGGAACTGGTTCAAAAGCATCACTGACGCATAAAAAGCAGCCGCCCCCAGGCCGAAGCCGATACCTTTGAAGGTAACCCCCTCCCCCGGCTCTGTCAGGACGCCGGAAATAAGGACCATGCCCCCAAAGGCAGCCAGGGCGCAGAGAAATTTCATCGCCGTCAGCCTTTCCTTCACTACAAAGGGAGACGCCAGAATCACAAACACCGGCGCCATGTAGTAGGACAGGGTGGCGGTGGATACGGTGGTATACCGGTAGGCCTCAAAGAGAAGAATCCAGTTGATTCCGATGGCGGCGCCAGAGAGGGAAAGAAATTTGAAATTTCTTTTCACCGCTTCCTTTGAAATGGAAGAATGGCGGAGGAGCACCACCACAAGAAGAAACAGGGTGGCCAGAATCCCCCTTGCCTCTGCAATCACCGTAGAGGGCAGAGGAATGTACCGGATAAAAATCCCCAGTGTGCCGAAAATCATCATGGCAAAAATAAACTGGCCCTTGGCCCGCGTGGTTTCTTCTTTCATAAGCCCTCCCCTGAAAAGTTTCCTTTTCTCTCCCATACTTCTTTTAAATAAATAATGTTTTTATTATACACTTCTGCTCCGGAAATGTAAAAAAGGCCGCTTCGCGGCCGGGGTTCCTCCCCTATATATTGTCCCACCCGCCTGCGGGGAGGAAAGGTGGTGGCGTCAGCCACCAAAGGGGGTGCTTCTTTTCCATCGCCCGTCAGGGCGGTTCTATGGTTTTTACCAGCCCATTAGCCCACCAGCCCACTAGTACACTAGCCCACTAGCCCACTGGCTCACCACACAAGTTTTATCATAATGGCGCCCCTTTATTTTCAAAGGGCGCCCACAACCTGCCGCCGCATGCGCCCCCGATCTTGCTCCCGACCCCGATCCCGATCACATTCCTACCCACCAGTACACCAAAGGATAGAGGACGAAGAGGAAGGCCAGGGTGGTGGTGACGAAGGAGGATTCTGCCATGTCCACGTTGAGGCCGTAGAGCTGGGAGGCGGCTACGGCGAAGATGGCAGTAGGCGCGCCGGCGGAGAGGACGACGCAGGTAATCATGGCGGGGTCTTTCACGAAAAGGATAGTCAAACCGTAGAGGATTGCCGGAAGAAGGATGAATTTCACCGGGAAAATGGGCCACAATTTGAGGGCATAGGTGCCTACGCTGCCCAGGCGGAGGTCGTAGCCCACGGGCATCATGCCCATCCAGGCGCTCACATGGATGAGGACGGTAAAAAGGGTCCCCACCGCTTCAGGCCTTTCCACGTGAAGGCCGGAGAGGAGAAGTCCTGCCGCCACTCCCAGGGCAGGAAGCTGGTTCGGTGTAAGAAGGAGACGGAGGAAGTTCGTCTTTCCCTTTTCTCCGCTGCCCGTTCCTATTTCATAAAACCGCTGGGCCATGGGGAAGCAGTAAAGGACAATCACCAGTATCTGGGGCACGGCGATGAGCTGCACGTAGGCAAAGCCTTTTTCCCCAAAGAGCACGTAGGCGCAGAGGCCCGCCAGGGTGCCTATATTTCCCAGCATCATGGAAATCATGTAGCTTCCCTGGTCCAGGGGGTTGGTGAAACGGTTCTTCTGGAATCCGTAGAAAAGGAGAACCGGGATAAAGCAGATAGGCAGGATGGAAATGGGAAGCCACAGGAGCTCCCGCGTCACGTGCACAGTCCAGAAGGAAACCAGTGATAGAAAAGTGGCCACGCACACCACGTTGGCTTTGATGACCATGCGGAGGATTTCCCGGGAAAGGCCCCACCGCCGGAGTACCATGCCCAGGAGGAGGGGCAGAAGGATGTCGGCAAATACGATAAAAAAGCGGCTGTTCATCCTTTTTCCTCCTTCCTTTTACTTAAAACCTTTTCCTATTATATCACTGCACGGGAGGCCGCAGCGCGGCCCGGGGGGCAGAAGGGAAGGTTGACGCCCGCTCCGCGGGCGAGGGTTATGGCTGCCTTACGGCGGCGGGTTGTGTAGAAGGGTTGTGTTTCAGAGGGTTGTGTAGAAAGGTTCTTAAGTTTGACCGGCCTTTGGCGGTCGGGTTCTGAAGTTTGACGGCGCCTATGGCGCCGAGGGTTGTGGTGGCGGCTTCGCCGCAAATCTTATATGCCTTACGGCTAACCCCTTCCGGCTCGCTGCGCTCGCCACCCACCCCTTAAACAGGGGTGGGCAGGGACGTTACGTTCTTTACTTTTGTGTCAACAGTGCTGCATGAGGTAGTGCGTTAGCCCCCTTCCTCTGGAAGGGGGGCGCCGCAGGCGACGGAGGATAGCGGATTTTCGTAAAGGGCGCGCTGATTCTGCGGCTGAATCAGTGCGCCCCTCAAAAGGCCGAGGCCCCGCAGGGGCCTAATGTGACACATAAAGCTGCAGGACATCATATATTCGGTGTTCCTCAGGGCTCCGCCCAGCTCCTTCCAGTGGAAGGAGCCTTACGTTACGGAAATGCCTTCCTGCTGCATAAATCACGCTGAACATTCTGCTAAGGGAAGCGCTGATTAAATCGTTATCGGATTTCATTCTTGAATTTTTATTCAATGCAAG
>DCJJ01000150.1 GCA_002320515.1 Dialister sp. UBA1703
TTATAAGAATTTTTATGCACTGCTTCGTCATGGGACTCCTTAAATAGCTCGCTATTCGCGTCGTCCCATTCCTTGCATTGCATAAAAATTCAAGAATAAAAGCAGACAGTGATTTAATCAGCGCTTCCTTAACGGGCCTCCACCCCGATCCTGGTCCCGACTGCGCCTCAGGGGCGTCTTTATAAATTACTCAATAAAAAAAGCACCGCTTCCTGGGAAACGGTGTTTTCTTTCTGCTGATTAAGCGTTCTTTGCTGCTTCGCAGATCTTGGTGAAGCCTGCAGGATCATTGATAGCCAGTTCGGACAGCATCTTGCGGTTCACTTCGATACCTGCTTTGGTGAGGCCTGCAATGAGCTTGCTGTAGGTCAGACCATTCTGACGAGCTGCTGCATTGATACGAACGATCCAGAGTTTACGGAATTCTCTCTTCTTGGATCTGCGGTCTCTTCTTGCATAGTAGAGAGCCTTCATAACCAGTTCGTTTGCTTTTCTGAACTGGGTATGACGGGCACCTCTGTAGCCTTTAGCCAGTTTCAGAATCTTCTTATGTCTTGCATGGGCGGTTACGCCGCTTTTTACTCTTGCCATTCTCTAAATCCTCCTTATTAGCCGTTCGGAAGCAGTCTTGCTACACGTTTGTAATCAGATTTGGAAACCAGTGCTGCTTTTCTGAAGTTTCTCTTTCTCTTCGGGGACTTCTTTTCGAGAATGTGGCTCTTGAAAGCTTTATTTCTCTTGAACTGACCGGATCCGGTTTCGGTAAAACGTTTTGCCGCAGCGCGACGAGTTTTCATTTTCGGCATATCTGTCTCTCCTTTTTATGCTTTCGGGCCGATGACCATGGTCATATTACGCCCTTCTAATTTCGGTGGCTTTTCCCGAACAATGGAGTCACCGAGCTCTTTTGCAAAGCGATCGAGAACTTCCTGTCCCAGTTCGGGATGGCTCATTTCTCTTCCGCGGAACATAATGGTCACTTTGACCTTGTTTCCATCTCCGAGGAAACGCTGGGCATTTTTCAGTTTTACAAAGAAATCATGGTCTTCGATGTTTGGACGAAGTTTGACTTCCTTAATCTGGAATACCTTCTGTTTCTTCTTTGCTTCCTTATCACGTTTCTGCTGTTCATATCTGTACTTGCCATAATTCATGATACGGCATACCGGTGGGCGGCCGTTGGGCGCCACCTCGACGAGATCAAGTCCCTTTTCTTCCGCAATGCGGATTGCTTCATGGAGCGTCATGATCCCCAGCTGTTCGTTTGTATCACTGACTACACGGACTTCTCTGGCCCGAATCTGTTCATTGATACTCAGTTCTTTACCTATTCTTTTCACCTCCGAAAAAGAAATCATTGCAAGTAAAAGGCGGACAGCATACACCGTCCGCCCCGAGTTCATACGTAAACCTTAGTAGCCTGCGCCTTGTAAGGTGAGAAGCGGATGACTTCTGCTTGCAATTAATCACAGGACTAATAATACCTCATAAAGTTCAATCTGTCAAGTCATTTCGTAAAACGCGGTGAGCCAAGCCGATGGTGACTTCATTGAAATGAAGGACGCCAACGCCAACAAAAACAGCTACGCAGAGATGTTCTCTCCAGCGGGCAATACCGATCTTTCCACCTACATTCATACCGATAGCCATGAGCTTGACCTGTTCGATAGCGGATTCCATGGCGCCAAGGACGGAGCCATCTCCTACATGGGTATCAGAAATCACATGCTGCCTCTGGGCAGCCACAATGGCGGACTCAAAAATTTTAGGAAGAATATCCGTAAATTTTCCGCCAAAATTTACTGCTACGGAACGGATGCCCTGGGCTGCCAGTTTTTCCTTCAGCTCATTCTCATCCGCCCTTGTTTCCGACAAAGCCATGCGCACAGCAGCTCTTGCCACATCAGCGCTCTGAAATTCCCTCTGCATATCAGTATTCCCTGCTCTTGATTTCCTGCATCAGGCTGGCAATGAACATGGGAACCATCATGGAGCCCTTGTCGCCATCTTTGCGGCTTCTGATAGAAACGGTGTGAGACTTTTCTTCTTTATCCCCTACGATGAGCATGTAAGGAACCTTTTCCATCTGGGCTTTGCGGATCTTATAGCCCAAAGTTTCATTGGCCTCTTCCAGTTCTACGCGGATATTGGATTCGGAAAGGGTCTTAGCCACAGATTTTGCATATTCCAGATGTTTTTCGGTAACCGGAATGACCTTAACCTGTACCGGTGCAATCCATGTGGGGAATGCGCCGCCAAAGTGTTCGATAAGGATACCGATGAAACGTTCCAGGGAGCCGTAGCCTGCACGGTGCAGCATGACAGCTCTGTGTTTTTCTCCGTCTTCACCGACATAGTTCACGTCGAACCGTTCCGGCAGCTGCATATCCATCTGAATGGTGCCGCACTGCCAGGTACGTCCCAGGGAGTCCTGTACGTGGAAATCCAGCTTCGGTCCGTAGAATGCGCCATCCCCTTCGTTAATCTGGTAGGGAACGCCGGTCTTTTCGATGGCTTCACGGAGAGCGTTGGTGGAGATTTCCCACAGTTCATCGCTGCCCATGGAGTTTTCCGGACGGGTGGACAGTTCTACATGATATTCCAGGCCGAATACGCCGTACATCTTCTTATACATGGCCATGCACTTGATAACTTCTTCCTTCATCTGGTCCTGGGTCATGAAGATATGAGCATCATCCTGGGTGAAGCAGCGTACGCGGAAGAGTCCATGAAGAGCACCGCGGAGTTCGTGGCGATGAACCAGGCCGAATTCACCGACTCTCATGGGCAGGTCTCTGTAGGAGCGCTGCTGGGTCTTGAAATAAAGGATTCCGCCGGGACAGTTCATCGGTTTGATGGCATAGTCTTCATCATCGATTTTGGTGAAGTACATATTTTCCTTATAGTGATCCCAGTGGCCGGACTGGATCCAGAGCTGCTTGGAAAGGATGACCGGTGTCATGATTTCCACATAACCAAATTCTTTGAACAGTTCTCTTTCATAGTCCATAAGCATATTTCTGAGAGCCATTCCCTTTGGATGGAAGAATGGGAATCCCGGGCCTTCATCATGGAAGGAGAAGAGATCCAGCTGCTTGCCCAGCTTTCTGTGGTCTCTCTTTTCCGCTTCAGCACGGACAAAGAGGAAATGATCCAGATCTTCCTTCTTGAAGAAGGCGGTAGCGTAGATACGCTGGAGCATTTTGTTCTTGGAATCACCGCGCCAGTAAGCGCCGGCAACTGTCATAATCTTGAATACCTTTACTTTGCCGGTGGAACGCATGTGAGGACCGGCGCAGAGATCTGTGAAGTCGCCCTGTTCATACATGGAAATCTCAGCATCTTCCGGAAGGTCATTGATCAGCATAACCTTGTAATCCTGTCCCTTGTCCTGGAAGAACTTCAGTGCTTCATTGCGGCTGACTACTTTCTTTACCAGTGGAATGTTTTCCTTGGCAATCTTGGCCATTTCCTTTTCAATGGCTGCGAAATCTTCCTGGCTGAAAACATGGGCGGAGTCCAGATCATAGTAGAAACCGTCATCAATAGCCGGTCCGATGGCAAACTTGGTGACTGGGAACAGGTGCTGGATAGCCTGTGCCATTACATGGGAAGCGGTATGGCGTAGAGTAAAGAGACCTTCTTTATCTTCCTTTGTGAAGAATTCTACTTCTGCTCCGTCTACGATAGGATTACGAAGGTCTGTCAGTTCGCCATTCACCTTAGCCACAATGGCATCTCTGCCAAGGCTGTTGGAAATGGCTTTGGCTGCGTCAGCAAGAGATACAGCAGATTCAAACTGTTTTTCCTTGCCGTCTTTGAGTTTGATTGTAATCATGCAAATCTTCCTTTCTTCTTTGTTTCCAGGCCGCTGGGAACGGTCATCAGGGAAACTCAGTCATAAAAAAAACTTCCGTCCCACTAAGGGACGAAAGTTATCTTCCGCGGTTCCACCCAAATTAAAGCCATAGGCTTTACTCATAAGCTCGTAACGGCAGCCGGCCGGAAGGATTTCAATCCTTCTGTTCAGGAGCGGTAATCCATCCGTCATCATATCTGCTTGCACCAGCCACAGACTCTCTGAGAAGATATTCGAATGCATCGTGTCTCCGTCATCACGTTTATGAACATACTATAGTACGGCTCGCGCTTTTTGTCAAGAAAATTTAATAAAAAATGCGCCGCAGATGTCCATGAATTGACAGAAGAGGTGAGTGAGCCCCGTGGAAATGAAATTTCTCCGGATTTGTCTGCAAAATCAAAAACAACCAAAATTTTTGATTTTTTCTCTCCTCCCTGCCCCTAAAAATACATATATTTAAATCTATGAGACTGGATTCTGAGTTTTTTTAGTTTCTATCGAACTTCTATTTACTTTTTATGGATATTTTCATAACTTAATAATTATAATTTATTGTCTATATTATAGTGTATAATGCATTAATAGCGCTTATTTTTGTATTATTTTTCTATCAATCGGCAGGTTATAATCATGCCAGCAAATGCAAAGCCCCGGGACTTTTCCCGGTGCAGGGAAGATGGTACCTCTTCCCTCTTTAAGAGAAAGGACAATTTTATGGATACTCCTGCTATCAATATTTCCGATTTCCTGTCTGTGGGACAGAATGCCATGGCCACCAGGGTCATCTCACATGAAGACGCGGCAGACAACTATTCCAATGATTTTAAAAATCTTCTTGCCACACCCCGCCTCATTCACTGGGCCATCGACGCTTCCATTGAAGCCATTGACCCCTACCTTCCTGAAGAATACGCCAGTATCGGCCTTTCCATTAATTTCGTTCACACCGCCCCTTCCAGCCTGGGCATGACAGTCACCGTACACGCTTCCATCATTGCCATCACCGACAGGGATGTCACTCTTTCCATCAAGGCCTGGGATGAACAGGGTGAAATCGGACATGGACTTTTAAAGCGTTCCATCGTACTGAAGAAAACCGTGCTGGATAAAGCAGAAGAAAGGACAAGACTGCTCCTCATCCGTCAGGCAAACGAGCAGATCAGGAACATGAACATATGATGACATTACCGGATAATTTAACAGGCGCACTGATTCTTTCAGTGATTGATTTCTTCCTCAGCTTCATTTTTATTTCCTTCATCGGAGTGGTGCTCCACTTCTTTCCCCTTCTCAATAAGCTGGGAAGCATTTCTGAACGAAAGGACTGACTTTCATGGATTCTCTCATGAGCACCCTCTTAACAGAGCTTTTTTACCAGACCGGTCTTTCCGACCTGTCTCTGGGAAATCTTATCATGATTACCGCAGGCCTGGTACTGCTGTACCTGGGCATTGTAAAGAAATATGAACCCTTCCTGCTGGTGGGCATCGGTTTTTCCTGCATTGTGGCTAATGTGCCCGGTTCAACCCTCACTTCTGACGGCGGCCTTTTCTGGTATGCCTACCAGGGAGTGGAAAAACTCATCCTTCCTCCCCTCATTTTTCTGGGCGTAGGCGCCATGACGGACTTCGGCCCCATGATTGCCAATCCCAGCCTTGTCATCCTTGGTGCTGCTGCCCATCTGGGCATTTTCGTAGCCCTCGTCGGAGCCCAGCTTCTGGGCTTCAACCTGGGAGAAGCTGCTTCCATCGGTATTATCGGCGGTGCCGACGGCCCCATGGCCATTTACACTACCATGAAACTAGCTCCCCACCTGCTGCCACAGATTTCCGTAGCTGCCTATTCCTATATGGCCCTCATGCCCCTCATCCAGCCGCCTATTATGAAGCTTCTCACCACGAAAGAAGAAAGAAACGTGATGATGAAACAGCCCCGCTTTGTATCCCGTCTTGAAAAAATCGCTTTTCCCATTGTCATGGCTTTCATGGTCAATCTGTTCCTGCCGCCGGTGGCACCGCTCATTACCATGCTTATGCTGGGAAATCTGCTCCGTGAGTGCCTGGCAGTGACCAAACTGGCAGAAACTGCTTCCAACGCCCTGCTGAACATTGTCACCCTGGTACTTACCGTAGCCATCGGCTCCACCATGGCAGCAGATACCTTCCTCACCGGAAGCACCATCCTCATCATCGCCCTGGGCCTTGTAGCCTTTGCCTTCGGCACCGGCTCCGGCGTAGTTTGTGCCAAAATCATGAACCGCCTTTCCGGCGGACGGATCAATCCCCTGATCGGCTCCGCAGGTATCGCCTCCGTCCCCATTGCCGCCAGAGTATCCCACCTGGTGGGACAGAGAGAAAACAGAAGGATTTTCCTCCTCATGCATGCCATGGGGCCGAACCTTTCCGGCGTATTCGGTACCGCCATTTCCGGCGGCATTATGCTGGCTCTCCTGGCAAAATAATCAAATACATTGAAGATATAAAAAGCATTGAAGAAATGAGCCATTTCCTCAATGCTTTTTGATTGGTATATTTCATAATAAATCATAGAGAACTTTCACCACATCCCGTGCGCTGTCAGGATGGACATCGCCGCAGGAGGCGGCCATCCGGCTCCTGACATCCGGATTTCTTAAAATACGGCGTGCCGTTTCCGCCAGTTCTCCCCTCTTCACCCATTCCGCACAGCCCTGCTTCTTCATGTGAAGGGCATTGGCCCTTTCCTGCCCGGGCAGCGTATTCACCAGAACCATGGGAAGGTGCATCACCATAGCTTCCGTGCAGGTCAGGGCCCCCGGCTTGGTCACCAGGATTTCACTTCTGGCCATGATTTCCGCCACCTTATTGGTATAGCTGTGCAGCTCTACGGGATGGTGAAGTTTATCGGAAAGAGCCGCTACTTTTTCGTAAAGATCAATATTTTTCCCTGTAATGACGATAAATTTGGAGATTTCATCTACCTCATCAAGCCGGACAATGTTATCTACCACATTTCCAAGCCCCAGGCCGCCGCCCATGACAAGAACGGCTCCCTTTTCAAAAGGCTTCTTTTGGGCAGCCTTCTCATAAAAAGAGCGGCGTACCGGAATGCCGGTGACATGGATCATATGGCCCGGTACATCATAGCTCTCCATAAGCGTTTTTAAATCGGGAGTGGCCACGCAGAATCCATCCAGATGATGATCCACCCAGAGCTGATGAATATCAAAGTCCGTAATCACGCCAAGAAGGGGGACGCTGATTTTCCCCTCCCCCTTCAGCAGATCCGCTGCCCCTGCCGGAAAAGGATGGGTAAAAATCACAGCGTCCGGCTTCAGTGTGCTCACCAGATTCTTCATTCGCCTCTTAAAGGTGAGAGAGAGCATATACTGGGATGCTTTCCCAAACTGGCTGTTTTGGGAATCGCTGTACAAATGGTCATACATGGAAGGAAATACATCGATCATTTTCAGATAAGTATCTTTAATGATGTGATCCACCGACAGTTTATTATTGGAAACGAAATCAAGAACGCTGACCGAATCGGAGGGATGGGTAGACTGGATGGCCTCCGCAATGGCCCTGGCTGCCTGACTGTGTCCTGTTCCTATGCTGGCTGTCAAAATAATAAACTTACGCGGTTTGTCCCACATGGCAGTACCCCTTTTCTTTACTCTACCGTTAAATTATATCATAGCCGGCGGCAGGCGTGTACATTTCGATGAAAGAAAAGTGAGTCCCCAGCGGTATCAGTGCTTCCCTGACAACAATAAAAAATACCTCCCGCAAAGGAGGTATCTTTTATTGATAAAATCAGCGATTTCCCAGATGAGCGTCGAACATGAAGAGCAGTCCTTCGCAGCCCTGCGCTTTTTCAAAGCCTGTCACATTGTCACGGGCATTCACTTCTTCTTCAATCTGTTCAGTAATGAACCACTGGAGGAATACTTCGGTTTCCAGGTCTCCTTCTTCACGAGCCATCTTGAAGAGGCTGCGGATGGATTCAGAAACTGCTTCTTCATGGGCCAGGGAATCTTTGGCTGCATCCAGAGGATTGTCGTAATGTTTCTTTACCCCTTCTACGGAGTCAAAGTCTACGACGCCATCTCTGTCTTCTACATAGGCAATGATTTTGAAAGCATGTTCTCTTTCTTCTTCATACTGCTTGTCCAGCCATTTAGCATAGCCGTTAAGAGCAAGGTTCTTCATGTCATGGGACATGGCGCGATATAAATAACCGGAAGCAAGTTCCATATTGATCTGCTGATTCAGTGCTTTTAAGAGTTTTTCGGATAATTTCATAAAAATCTCTCCTTTTTCGTCTACACATTCTGAGGCCCATCATCGAACCCCTTCGATATTTATATTATAGCATGGAGATTTATCGAAGTAAAGGGTGTTAAAATTTTTTTGTATCCTATATTTTTTTGTATCCTACACTATAAATAACATAAAAAACGCGGTATTCCTTTTGGGCATACCGCGTTTTACTGTTTTATCTGATTTCTGCTGCTTTTTCCATGGCTTTTTCTGCTGCCTGGATAGTCTTTTCAATGTCTTCGTCACTGTGGGCATAGGACATGAAAAGGGTTTCAAAGGGAGAAGGTGCCAGATAGATGTGCTGGTCAAGCATGGAGAGGAACCAGGCTTTGAACTGCGCCGCATTGGCGCTGCAGGCGTCGTGATAATTGAGCACGTCTTTTTCGGAGAAGAAAATACCGAACATGGAACCGGACTGGTGGCATACAAGGGGTACCCCTGCTTTGTCTGCAGCCTGTTTCCAGCCTGTCAGGAGGTCCTTTGTTTTCTTTCCCAGAATTTTATCAAAGTCCGGAATGGCCATCATCTGCTTCAGTGTTTCGATGCCGGCAGTGACTGCCAGGGGATTGCCGGACAGGGTGCCGGCCTGGTAGACGGAACCGTCAGGAGCAATGCAGTTCATGATTTCCCTTCTGCCGCCGTAAGCTGCTGCAGGAAGTCCGCCGCCGATGATTTTTCCAAGACAGGTCATGTCCGGATGAATATGGTAACGGGCCTGGGCACCGTGGAAGGAGGTACGGAAACCGCACATGACTTCGTCGAAAATAAGGACGGTGCCGTGTTTTTCCGTTTCCCTGCGGAGGGTTTCCAGAAAACCTTCCACCGGCGGTACGCAGCACATATTGCCTGCCACCGGTTCCACAATGACAGCAGCGATTTCATCGCCCTTTTCATCCATCATTTTGGTAAAGGCAGGAATATCATTGTAGGTAACTACCAGGGTGTCCTGGGCCGTTCCTTTTGTAACGCCTGCACTGTCAGGACTGCCGAAGGTGGCAGCGCCGGAGCCGGCTTTCACCAGAAGGCTGTCCCCATGACCGTGGTAGCAGCCTTCGAATTTCAGGATCTTGTCCCTGCCGGTATAGCCTCTGGCGGCACGGAGAGCGCTCATGGTGGCTTCGGTGCCGGAGTTGACCATGCGCATTTTTTCAATGGATGGATAAACCTGGTGGATGAGTTCGGCAATTTCCGTTTCCATCACTGTAGGGGCGCCGTAGCTGGTGCTTCTTTCAGCGGCTTTCTGGATGGCTTTGATTACAGCCGGATGGGCGTGGCCCAGGACCATGGGACCCCAGGAGCCTACATAGTCAATGTAAGTGTTGCCGTCGATATCGGTGATATGGGATCCATGGGCTTCCTGGATGAAGGGAGGCGGGCAGCCCATATGAGGATAGGAGCGCACAGGGCTGTTGACGCCGCCGGGCATATATTTTTTAGCTTCTTCAAAAGCGGCTTTGGACTTGGTGAGGTCGATCATTTCCCTGCTTCCTCCTTCATCCATTTAGCCACGTCAGGAGCATGGTAGGAAATAATGATATCAGCGCCGGCTCTCTTCATGCAGAGGAGGGATTCCATGACGATTCTCTTTTCGTCAATCCAGCCTTTAGCGGCAGCGGCTTTCACCATGGCGTATTCACCGGATACATTATAGGTTGCTACGGGACGGTTGATATGGTCTCTCACCTGGCGGACGATATCCAGATAAGCCAGAGCCGGTTTCACCATAATAATGTCGGCGCCTTCCGCCATATCCAGATCCACTTCCTTCATGGCTTCCCTGCTGTTGGCCGGGTCCATCTGGTAGCCTCTGCGGTCTCCGAACTGAGGCGCAGAGTCAGCTGCATCACGGAAGGGTCCATAGTAGCCGGAAGCGTATTTCACTGCATAGGACATGATGGAAACGTCATGGAGATCATTGGCATCCAGAGTTTCCCGGATTTTTGCCACACGGCCGTCCATCATATCTGAGGGAGCCACAATTTCGGCACCGCATTCAGCCTGGGACAGGGCTACTTTAGCCAGAAGTTCCAGGGTGGGGTCGTTATCCACTTCATGACCTTTGAGCTGACCGCAGTGGCCGCTGTTTGTGTACTGGCAGAGGCAGACATCCCCAACGATAACCAGGTCCGGCACCGCTTCCTTAATGGCGCGGATGGCACGCTGCACAGGGCTTGTCATATCCCAGGCAGAGGAGCCAATGTCGTCCTTGTATTCAGGAAGGCCGAATACTTCCACTGCCGGAATACCCATTTTGTAAATTTCTTCCGCCACTTTCACCGCATTATCCACAGAAAGATGGTACTGTCCGGGCATGCTGGGGATTTCTTCCTTCACGTTGGTGCCGGGAACGACGAAAATAGGATAGACGAAATCATTCAGTTCCAGGGAGTTTTCCCTGACCATGGAGCGAATGGCTTCCGTTTTTCTCAGTCTTCTTGGACGAAGTGTGTTTAATTTCATTTCTTTCGACTCCTTTTTCAATTGCATTGACAAGGCCATCAATCGTATAGACATCAGAAATGATGGATGGTTCCAGATGATATTTACGGCATGTAGCAGCTGTAATCGGTCCGATGCACGCCAGGGCAACTCCTTCCAGAAGTTCCGTTTTTCCGTCAATCTGGTTCATGAGATTGTATACGGTGGAGGAACTGGTAAAGGTAATGATGTCGGCACCGTGATGCTCCAGCACGTCCAGCAGTTCTTCCCGATGGGCCATGTCCGGTTCGGTGCGGTAGGCTTCCACCACATCCACCCGGCATCCCAGGTCCCGAAGTCCTTCGGGAAGAACGCTTCTGGCCACTTTGGCTCTGGGAATAAGTACTTTTTCATCCCCCTTCAGGAGAGGCTTCATTTCTGCCAGCAGGTTTTCAGCCTTGTACTTTGCCGGCACGCAGTCCGCATGGAGGCCGTGACGGGTCAGCTGGCGGGCCGTAGCCGGTCCGATGGCGCCGATTTTCAGGTGCCCAAGGGCTCTGGCATCTTTTCCGGAACGATAGAGGCGGTTAAAGAAATAATCCACCCCGTTCTGGCTGGTAAAGATAAGCCAGTCATACATTTCAAGACGGCTCAGTGCTTCATCCATACCCTTGAAATCGTCAGACGGGTCTTTAATGGCAATGGTAGGAATTTCTATGGTTTCTGCGCCCTTCCGGTCCAGTACATCCACCAGATGGGACGCCTGGCTCCGGGAGCGGGTAACGATAATCCGCTTTCCAAAAAGGGGACGGTTATCAAACCAGCGCATTTCGCTTCGAAGATTGACCACACTTCCAACCACGAAGACCGCCGGCGGCTTAATGCCCATTTTTTCTACATCCTCCGCTGCCCTGCCAAGGGTAGTGGTATAGGTTTCCTGGTAGGGACGGGTGCCCCAGCGCACAAAAGCGGCCGGTGTGTCGGCGCTTCTGCCGTATTTCATAAGCTGGGACGCAATGAGAGCAGTATGGCCTACGCCCATGAGGAAAATGAGCGTGTCCACACCGCCGGCCAGCTTATCCCAGTGAATGGAGGACTGATCCTTGGTGGGATCCTCATGGCCTGTAATTACCGCAAAGGAAGCGGCCACGCCGCGATGGGTGACAGGAATGCCTGCATAAGCAGGGGCTGCAATAGCACTGGTCACGCCGGGCACTTCTTCAAAGGAGACGCCTGCCTCGCGAAGCACCTCGATTTCCTCTCCTCCCCTGCCGAAAACGAAGGGATCACCGCCTTTGAGGCGGGCCACAATCTTCCCTTCCTTTCCCTTTTCCGCCAGGAGAAGGCTGATTTCATGCTGCTTCATGGTGTGACATCCGGCCTTCTTGCCCACGTACACATACTCCGCATCCGGCCGGGCGTACCGAAGGAGCCGCTTGTCCGCCAGGTAGTCACCTACGATGACGTCCGCTTCTTCCAGGCACCGCTTCCCTTTCAGTGTCAGAAGTTCCGGATCTCCGGGACCTGCACCGATTAAATACACTTTCCCTTTTTTCATGAAAAATCTCCTCACTTCAACTATATTTTCTGCAGTTTTTCAAGAATGTCCCGTCCGCCTTCATCCAGAAGCCTGCCGGCCATATCGCTTCCCAGGTCTTCTGCTTTGGCAATGGAGCCTTCTGTCTTTCCGCGGTAAAGTTTCTTTCCATCGGGGGAAGCGATGAAAGCTTCCACCTGAATCCGGTCTTTCCCGCCGGGAACGGCATAAATGCCTGCAGGCACCTTGCAGTCGCCGCCAACCTTGGCCAGGAAGGCCCGTTCTGCACGAATACAGGAAGCCACCTCGTGATCATGAAGGAAGGACAGGAGCTCCAGTGTATCCCTGTCATCGCTTCTGGCTTCCACCGCCATGACTCCCTGTCCGGCAGCAGGAATGCTGTCTTCCGTAGAAATATAGGCGGTAATGCGCTCTGCCAGTCCCAGACGCTTCAATCCGGCAGCTGCCAGGATGACGGCATCAAAGTCTCCCTCATCCAGATGACGGAGACGGGTCTGCACATTGCCGCGAAGAGAGCGGATTTCCAAATCCGGCCTTTCATGAAGAAGCTGGGCCTGCCTGCGAAGGCTGGAGGTGCCTACTCTGGCCCCAGCCGGGAGTTCCGCCAGAGATTTATATTTGTTGGAAACGAAGGCATCTCTGGGGTCTTCTCTTTTGGTGACTGCCGCAATGGTGAGCCCCTCGGGGCATTCTGCAGTCATATCCTTCAGGGAATGGACCGCAATATCTGCTTTTCCTTCCAGCAGAATCACTTCCAGTTCCTTGATGAAAAGCCCCTTTCCGCCGATTTCTACCAGCGGGCGGTCAAGAATCTGGTCCCCCTTGGTGGTTACAGGGAGGAGTTCCACCACAAGTCCCGGATACTTTTCTTTCAGCCTGTTTTCTACATAATGGGCCTGCCAGAGAGCCAGAAGGCTTTCCCTGGTGGCAATGGTAATTTTATTTTTCAAGTTCCTGCCCCTTTCTTACATCCAGTTTGAACAGGCGGGCTACAGCAGACTTATCTTCCGATTCCCATTCCGTACCGGCATATTCATTGAGGTGAATCATAGGCTCACGCAGAATCTTACGCACAATCATATGGGTCATATGGGACAGCACCTTCTTATCCTCATCGGTAAGTCCCTCGATTTTAGCAAGACCGTGGCGGAGCTCCCGCTGCCGGATTTCCTCAGCCTTATCAGAAAGAGATACCATAACCGGACGAGTGCTTAAATATTTGAAACGATCCTCAATGGATTCGATTTCTTCCTGCACGATCACTTCAGCCCGCTGTGCTTCCTCTTCGCGGAAGCGGATGTTATTGGCCACGATTTCCTGCAGGTCATCGATATTATAGAGTGTCACGTTGCGGATACTGCCTACTTCCGGTTCAATGTCACAGGGCACAGCAATATCGATGGCCACCAGGGGACGGTTTCCACGGCGCATCATGAGATTTCTCACATCCCAGGCCTTTACGATGTACTGGGATGCGCCGGTGGCGGTAACGATAATATCCACATCATCTGCATGGGACAGGGCAGAATGGAAAGGAACGGCCTCGCCATGTATCTTGGCGGCCAGGTCTTCCGCCTTATCCATGTGGCGGTTGGTTACAATCACCTTTTTAAGCCCTTTGCCCATGAGGTTCTTCACAAGAAGTTCGGCTGCCTCGCCGGCGCCGAACACCATGGCAGTCCGGTCATCCAGACCGCCCAGGATTTTTTCAGCCAGCTTCACCGCCGCATAGCTCACGGACACGGCGCTGTAGGAAATACGGGTTTCCGTACGTACTCTTTTGCCGGTAGTAATGGCCCGATGGAAAAGGGTGTTCAAAATCGTTTTTGTTGCCTTTTCGGAAAGAGCCATGGTGTAGGCTGTCTTGATCTGGTTTAAAATCTGGCTTTCGCCAATCACCATGGAGTCCAGCCCCGATGCTACCTCAAAGAGGTGACGGATGCAGGCTTCTCCTTCAAAATAGAAGAAATACTCCTTCTTTGCCTCGCTGTTTCCGGAAAGGGCAAGAAAGAACTTTTCTAGTGTTTTTTTAGCACCGGCATCCTTTAATACTGCATAAATTTCGGTTCTGTTGCAGGTGGAAAGGACCACCGCCTCCTCAATGCCTTCCTCTCCATCCAGATGGCGGAGACCACTTCTGGCACTTTCCTCGGAAATCGCAAACTGTTCCCTTATATCTACGGAAACAGTTTTATGATTCAGACCTAATACAACCAACTGCATGACGCACACGCTCCTCTGCTTCGTCTAATTTCCCTGAAATCACAAGATTCATAATCTCATCATCAAAAACAACATGCCAAAAATTTTCCCGCACTCTGCTTTCACCAACCTCTTTCTTCAGCTCCAGCCGAAGCTCTGCCACCCGGTCCAGCCAGGCACCAAAAGAAGGAGGAATCTTTTCCTTCAGCCAGTTCTTCACATATTTTGCCATGGCCGGTGAACGGCCATCAGTGGAAACGGCAAAGTGAATCCCCCCTGTTTCAAAGGCAGCCGGAAGCGAACAGTTTCCAAGGGACGGGAAATCCGCTGCATTATATAGGAATGACCTCCGGAGAGCTTCCTCATGAACCTCATCCGCCACATTCTTCACACCTGAGGCAGTCACCACAAAAGGATACCCGGCGGCATCCCCCCGGCGATAGAGTGCCTTCTTCCAGAAAATACGCTTTTCCCTGAAGTACTGTTCCAGCTCCGGGCAGATTTCCGGAGAAAGGACAGTTACCTCTGCGCCTTCCGAAAGAAGTTTCCTCACCTTGCGAAGCGCAATATGCCCTCCGCCAATGACCAGACAGGAAACGCCCTTCATCTGTATATTGACAGGATACAAAAAGAAACCTCCCATATAAATGAACTGCAGGATAAGAAAAACGCTATCTTATGCTACAGATAAAATTGTATCACTCTAACAGTCCAGTGACAACAAAAGCAGGGCTTTGAAAGAGAGTTCTAATGATGGCATAGATAGGCATAATTTTATCTCATTCCCCTGATATTTTATTATCAAATTTCATGCATTTCCCATTTATAATTAAGCATTGGACATGCCGAAAGGCAGAATGAATAGAAACAGCTGATTTCCTGTGAATAAATCAGTGCTTCCCTAAATAATATTGGAGAACCGCTCCACCGCTTTAGCAAACTTTGCAATGGTTTCCTCTGCATCTCCCTGTTCGATGCCATCCCGCACGCAATGCTGAAGATGGCCTTCCAAAATAATCTGCCCCACTTTGTGAAGAGCCGATTTGGCTGCATTCACCTGGGTGATGACATCCTCGCAGGGTACATCCTCATCCACCATGCGGTCGATAGCCTGCACCTGTCCTACTATTTTTTTCAGCCGCCGGTGAAGGTTTTCTGCATCCATACATTGTTTCATATGTTTCTCCTCTCTTTTACCATCCTTCGTAAAGCATGGTCTTCACAGGCTCAAAGCTTTTCCTGTGAATAGGCGTAATGCCCAGCCGGTGAAGAGCCTCTATATGTTCCGCCGTTCCATAGCCCTTGTTCTGGGAAAAACCATAGCCCGGATACTGTTTGTCATACGCATCCATGAGATGATCCCTGTATACCTTGGCTGCAATGGAGGCGGCAGCCACCGAGGCACTCCTGGCATCGCCATGGACCATGGACACCGTAGGAAATGGAAAATGAAGAGGCATGGCATCTACAATGACCGCATCGGGCTTCACATGAAGATTCCTTACAGCCTGGTACATGGCTGTCATGGTGGCCTGGTAAATATTCAAGGCATCGATTTCCTCAGGCGGCAGGCTAACAATGGATACCTCCACCGCCTCCCTGTGGATTTTTTCCGCCAGCACTTCCCTGTGCTTCGGCGTCACTTTTTTGGAATCGTTCAAGCCTTCCGCAAACCAGTGGGGCTTTAATATCACCGCCGCCACAGTCACCGGGCCGGCCAGAGGTCCTCTTCCCACTTCATCGATTCCTACCACATGGGTAAGCCCCCGCTTGTAGAATTCGCTTTCCACTTCATAGAGAGACTCCACCCGCAGCCTTTCTCTGCTTTCCCTCTCCAGGCGGCGCATGTAGGAAGAAACAAGCTGCTGCACCCCTTTACGTGAATCTGCCAGGATTTCCTTCATCACTTCGTCCGGCACATCATCCTGCTTTAGGATATCCCTGATTTCTGCGATTTTCATGGTCAGTCCTCCGCCGGCACCGGATCCAGGGTGATTCTTCCCAGCTTACCGCTTCTGAAATCATGGAGCACCGCCGTTTCCGCCCGGTCATAGTCGATGGCACCGCCGGGAAGGAGGCATCCCCTTCTCCGTCCTGCCGCTTCCAGCAGCAGCTGGGGATCCTGGTGCACATCTTCAATACGGTATACATCCATCAGAACCTGGGGTTCCGTCTCCGCCAGGGAAGACAGAAGCACCGGTACCACCTCATCAGAATTGAATACATCCCCTGCTATAGCCCCTGTGGCAGCCAGGCGAAGAGCCGCGGTCTGGTCATCAAACTTCGGCCACAAAACCCCCGGCGTATCCAGAAGGTCCAGTCCCTCCGAAAGGCGGACCCACTGCTTGCCCCTGGTATGACCCGGCGTATTGGCTGTCCGGGCCGCCGCTGTCCCTGCCAGAAAATTGATAAGGGATGACTTCCCTACATTGGGAATGCCCAGAATCATAAGCCTTACGGACCGGTTTTTCAACCCCTTTTTATACCACCTGTCCAGAATCGGTTTTGCCGTTTCCCGAATGAGGGAGAGCAGCTTCTTTTTATTCTTCCCATTTCCTACGCTCATAGGCACTACAGGAATATTTCTCTTTTTATAAAAAGAAATCCACTGATCCGTTTTCTTCGGATCTGCCAGATCCGCCTTATTCAGAATAACGATACGGGGCTTTCCCTTCACCAGCTCTTCCACCATGGGATTGGCACTGGACGCAGGAATCCTGGCATCCAGCAGTTCTGCCACCACATCCACCGCCTTCAAATGATCCTCGATCATTCTCTTCGTCTTGGTCATGTGGCCTGGGAACCATTGAATTAACATATACACCTCCCGGTATACCCATCCCGGGTTACCTATACGAGTACCATTTTAACATAAATTAAAGAAATTGGATATGTTGGAAAATGATGAGACGTAAAAAAGGGCTGTGAAAAAAATGTAAATCATTTTTTCACAGCCTCTTTACTTTCTTACAGAACATGCTTGATGATGAGATAGACCAGCGCTCCCACCGCTGCGGTACAGGGAATGGTCATAATCCATGCGGATACCATCTGGTAAGCCACGCTCCAGTGAACGGCACGGAAACGGGTAGCCCAGCCCACGCCCATGATGGACCCTGTCACCACGTGGGTGGTGGATACAGGAAGATGAAGCATGGTGGCGGAGAAAATGGTAATGGCGCTGTTCAGATCAGCTGCCAGGCCATTGACCGGCTGCATGCGGAAAATCTTATTTCCTACAGTACGGATAATCCGCCATCCCCCTACAGAGGTTCCCAGGGACATGGCCAGCGCACAGGCCACCTTCACTTCCCAGGGCACTTCCAGCTGGCCGATATAGCCGCCGGAAAGAAGGGCCAGGGTGATAATGCCCATGGATTTCTGTGCATCGTTGGAACCATGGGAAAAGGCCATAAGAGCAGCAGACGCCATCTGAATATGAGTAGCCACGTAATTCACCCGGGATTTTCCCACATTCCTGAAAGCAATGTACAGGATGGTCATGACGATATAGCCCGTAAGAAGGGCGCAGACCGGAGAAAGCACAAGGCCGATGACAATGGTCAGCACCCCTGCCAGATGGATAGCACCGGTGCCGTATGAAATGATGACGGCGCCGATAACCCCGCCGATGAGGGCATGGGAAGAACTGGAGGGCATGCCGATGCGCCAGGTGAAAAGGTTCCAGATAATGGCAGAGGCCAGGGCCGATGAAAGCACCACCGAATCCACCATATGGGGAGAAGTCACGATTTCCCCGCCGATGGTCTTGGCCACGCCGGTGGAAATCATGGCGCCTACGAAGTTCAGAATGGCTGACATGATAATAGCCACTTTAGGGCTTAATGCACGGGTAGCCACGCAGGTGGCAATGGCATTGGCGGTATCATGAAATCCATTGATGAAATCAAAACAAAGCGCCAGAATAACGACGATGACTATGATGTAGATATCAGGCATATTTCATGACCACCTCTTTAATCAGGTTGCCTACCCTCTCTGTCCGGTTAGCCGTATCTTCCATGGCCTCCATGATTTCCTTCCAGCGGATGATTTCCATCACCTCATGGGTACCGTCAAAAAGGTCAGAAATGGCGTTTCTGTAAATTTCATCTCCTTCACTTTCAAGGGCATTGATTTTTCTTGTCCGTTCGCTGATTTCCGTCTCATTCTTGTCAATATCCTTCAGCAGACGGAAAAGCACAATCAGTTCCGAAGACATTTCCACCAAGATGTCCGCCATCCTCAACGGCAGTTTGGAACCGATACCTGCATGATAGAGCTTCAGTGCCATCACCACATCCTGGATATCATCCACGCAGTCATCCAAAGTGGTGGTAAGCAGGAAGAAATCCTCCCTGTCGATGGGGGTAATAAACACATGACGCATCTTCGCCGAAATCTCATGGGTTACCTTATCGGCAGAATGCTCCAGATTCTTTACATCCTTTACGTACCGCTCCAGCTTGGACGGATCCTGCAGCACTTCCCGTGCCATTTGTGTCCCTTTGTGGAAATACTCTGCATTGGTAACAAGAAAATCAAAAAACTCTTCGTGCTTGTTGACAAGACTAAACATGGTGTCCTCCATAAAAAACGCACAAACTGTTAAGTTTATGGTACCGCATGAATGTAAAGAGAATGTAAAGTTTGTAAAAAAAGATATGGCTGTATGTTTCCTTTTCCTTATTATGGAATATTTTTTATAATTTTGAAACAGGCAGAGCGATTAGATTTCCATGAGAAATCCGGAAATATCCATCCCCAATCTATCTCTCCGCCGGGCGTCCATATTTTGTATCCCTTAATTATAGAATTTGGATGTTTAAAATATTCATTCGAGATTGCCATAATTATTAGGCCTCATCAGTACAAATTCTGCCATTTGACTTTTTTCTTTAATACGCCTATACTGAAGCTGTATGCAGGCAAATGCAAAAAATGATTCCATATCCTGCGATAAAAAAAGGAGGATTTATTATGAATGAAGCAAAAGTATTAGAAGAAATGAAAAGACTGAAAGGCACACAGACTGAAAAGAACCTGCGTGCTGCCTATGCCGGTGAATCCCAGGCTCATGTAAAATATAACCTCTTCGCCAACGAAGCAGAAAAGGATCCGGAATGCTCCCGCCAGATTGCAGACCTCTTCCGCGAAACAGCAAACAATGAAAGAGCCCATGCAAAAATCTGGTTCTGGCTGGTTGGAGACCTGAAGAAAACCACCGCTGAACATCTGAAGATGGCTGCTGAAGGCGAACATGATGAATGGACCTCCATGTATCCGGAATTTGCTGAAACCGCTAAAAAAGAAGGTTTCCCCCAGATTGCCTTCCTCTTCTCCAAAGTCGGCGAAATCGAAAAATCCCACGAAGCACGGTATAAACTGCTCCTCGCCAATGTGGAAAACGGCCAGGTATTTAAGAAGGGTGAAAAGAAACTGTGGATGTGCGCTAACTGCGGCTACACCGTAGAATCCGTAGAAGCCCCCCAGGAATGCCCGGTATGCGGCCATCCGAGAAGCTTCTTTGCTATCAAAGCTGAAAACTATTAATTTCACAGCATTCAAAAAGGACAGCCCCCGGGCTGTCCTTTTTATTATTCCACAGAAACCAGTTCGATTTTGAAGTTCAGTTCCTTCCCTGCCATTTCATGGTTGGCATCAAAGGTAATGGTTGTTTCTGTCTTGGCCGTTACCTTGACCGGGAAACGCTGGCCCATGGGGTCTGTCAGTACCACTCTGGCGCCTACAGGCAGCTCGGAAGAGCCGGGCATCTGGTCCATGTTGATTGTGAGGATATTCCGTTCATCCGGCATACCATAGGCTTCTTCCGGCATAAGGTGGATATTTTTGATTTCTCCTACTGCCATATCTTTCACCGCTTCGTCGAAACCTTTAATCATCTGGCCCGCACCGCAGATGAATTCCAGCGGTTCTCCCCGGTCATAGGAAGAATCAAATTTCGTGCCGTCATTAAAGGTGCCTTCATAGTGGACGCGGCATTTCTTATTTTCGTTGCTCATACATAACTCCATTCCGGAAAAGTACTATCATACTTCCCTAAACAATCCCGTCAACGGGTGAATACTGTCATTTATTATATCATGAATGAAAAGGGGCCGCGAGGAACCGGATTCTCCATTTCCTCCCCTGCTATGATAAAATAAAGCTATGAATAGAAGGGAGCACAGGATGAAACAGAAAACAATCGGAATCATTGCGGAATGGAACCCCTTTCACCGGGGCCACGAAGCCATGGTGCAGGAAGTACGGGCCCGTTTTGACGATGCCTTTATTATGGCAGTCATGAGCGGCCCTTTCGTACAGCGGGGAGAGCCTGCCCTCTTTGACAGCTGGACCAGGGCCAGGTGGGCTGCAGAAGGGGGAATAGATGCGGTTTTTGCCCTGCCGGTGCTCTATGCACTGCAGAGCGCCGATCATTTTGCAGCCTTTGGGGTAAAACTTCTGGCTGCCATGGGAGCGGAAGTCATTTCCTTCGGCACGGAAAGCCTTGATGAAGATGCTCTCTGGGAAGCTGCCTCCTTTTCCCTCACCCATACCTATCAAAAAGCATTCCACAGGGCATTAAAGGAAGGCTTTTCCTATGCAAGGGCTTCCTACGAAGCCATGAAAAGCCATTCTCCCTTTCTGGCAGATGAACTGTCCAAACCAAACAATCTTCTGGGATTCCGGTATACAGAAACCATCCTCAGAAATCATTTTCCCATGGAAATTGATGTGGTGCACCGGGACATGAACCATAATATTTCCGCCTCCGAGGCCAGGAAAGATCTTTTACTGCAGAGCAGCGGCAGTCTCCTCCCCTCCCGAAGCGCCGGTGAGGCGGAGTCCCTTATAAAGTCCGGCCATTTCTCCGACTTTTCCCGCTTTGAGGATGCCTGCCTTCTCCATGCCCGCCTTCTTTCGGAAAAAGAGCTTTCAGAAACCGGCCTTTTTACAGAGGGACTGGACCATAAATGGTTTAAAGAAATGGGAAATCCCGATTATGAAACCATGCTGTCTGCCATTAAGAGCAAACGCTACCTTTACAGCCGCCTGAAACGGCTGGGAGCCCGGCTCCTTCTCTCCGGCAGAGGCCCCTCCCCTTTTACCGCCCCTCCCCCACCCTCCTATGCCCGCCTCCTTGCCCTCAGGCGGGAAAAAAGCAGCGCTTTGCGGAATATTTCCCTTCCTGTCATTACCAGTATGGCCCGGGCCATGAAGGAGGCCGGTGAATCCACCCGCCTTTCCCTTGCCATGGACATCCGCGCCGGTGACGTGCAGGCCTGGTGCCAGGCATCCCCTCGCTTCAGAAGCGGAAGACAGGAATTTTATCATTCGCCGGTGATTGTGGATTAAGGTTTAAGGAAAAAGAGGCTGTGAAAAATGACAAAATTTTTTCACAGCCTCTTTTTGCTGGTTCAGAGAGGAAGGTTGACGGCCCTTCATGCCCGAGGGTTGTGGATTGCCCATGGAGCCACTACGTGGCAGGGTTCAAAGGGTTCAGAGGAGAAGGATTGCCACCGAAGGCGGCAATGATTATAAAGTCAGCGTTACGGGATTACCCTCCCGCTGCTTAAATCACGCTAAGCATTCTGCTGAACTGGCCACTGGCGTGGCCACCCCCTATCCGGCTGCGCCGGACTCCCCCCTATTCAGGGGGAGAATAGGCCTCTCTATGTTTGCCAGTAGAGTCACGTGATGCAATGCAGAGCACCCATAGGGACACTGTGCACATCCTGCATAGGATGTGCAAGTCGGGCAAAGTAAGGCGCCTGGCCTGCCCATAAGGGCGCTTTCCTTTTGTCGCCCGACCGAACTTAGCGGGGGAAAGGTGGTGCCGTAAGGCACCAAAAGGGGGCCGCTTTTCCATCGCCCGCCAGGGCGGTTGTATGGTTTTATAATAATGGCGCCCCTTTATTTTCAAAGGGCGCCACACCACGGCCTTCGCCCCTCTGAGCGACAGCGACGCAACCCTTGGCCCGTGCGTTAGCACAGGGCCATATGCCCCTCTGCCGCGCAGCGGCAGGCCCCTTCGGGAATACAGACTAGCTCACCAGCCCACTAGTACACTAGTTCACCGGCCCACCAGCTCTCTAAAGAATCCCGGCCAGCGGCACAATAGGGCTCCGCTGAGCATAAGAAAAAGGGGCTGTGAAAAAATGTAAATCATTTTTTTCACAGCCCCTCTTTTCTTATGCTTTTCTGTATTTATCCACAAAATGGCCGATTCGTTTCAGCGCTTCCGCCAGGTTTTCACGGCTGGCGGCGTAGGAAATGCGGATGTGGTTCTTTCCCTGGGGGCCGAAACAGGTGCCGGGGACTACGCCTACTTTTTCTTCTTTCAGAAGCCTGTCGGCGAATTCTTCATCATCCATGCCGGTCATGCTGATGTCCGGGAAAATGTAGAAGGCTCCTTTGGGCTTGAAGACGGAAAGGCCGATTTTCTTCAGTCCTTCGTAGACCATTTCCCTGCGGGCGGCGTATTCATCATACATGGCCTTTACATCGTCATCGCAGTACTTCAGAGCTGCGATGGCACCATACTGGCTGGTAACGCTGGCGCAGAGGATTTCATACTGGTGGACTTTGTAAATCTGCTCCATGATTTCACGGGGTCCGCAGATATAACCGATGCGAAGGCCCGTCATGGCATAGGACTTGGAGAAGCCGTTCATGGTGAGGGTTCTTTCCTTCATGCCCGGCAGCGATGCAAAACAGGTATGGGTGCCTTCGTAGGTCAAATCGCAGTAGATTTCGTCGGAAATCACCACCAGGTCATGCTTTTGGGCAAAGTCGGCGATTTGTACCAGAGACTCTCTGTCCATGACAGTGCCGGTAGGATTATTTGGGTAGCCAATGAGGATAGCCTTGGTCCGGGGAGTCACTTTCTTTTCCAGTTCTTCCACAGTGAGTTTGAATTCATCTTCAGCCCTGGTAGGCACCAGCACCGGTCTGCCCCGGGCGATGGATACGCAGGCGGGGTAGGCCAGATAGGCGGGGTCAGGGATAAGGACTTCGTCTTCCGGATTCAGGAGGGTGGTCATCACAAGACCGATGGCTTCGGATACGCCTACGGTGACCATGACTTCATCCACCGGGTCATAGTCCACATGGTAGCGGTTCTTGAAAAGTTTTGCGATTTCCTGCCGCAGTTCCAGAAGCCCCCAGTTGGAGGTATAGGACGTTTCTTTCCGCTTCAAACTGTCAATGCAGGCGTCAATGACCTTGTCCGGCGCCGAATAGTCCGGTTCCCCTACGCCCAGGGAAATCACATCTTTCATGGTGCTGGCCAGGTCGAAGAATTTACGGATACCGGAAAAGGGTACTTCTTTTATATTGGATGCGACTTTATCGTCCCAGTTTATCATAACAATCTCCTTTTATTTCTAAGAAAAACAGGAATACCGGTTACTTGGTTTCCGCCACTTTCTTTCCCAGGGTTTCGCATTTTTTGAGGGATTCTTCATCGGGATACCCGTAGGCAAGAAGGGGCTGGGCAGGGAAGGAAGCGCCGGCGAAATGGAGTTCATTGTACCAGGAATTCAGCCAGGCACCGCGGCTCCAGCCGCAGGAACCGAAAATACCCATAATCTTTCCTTTGAGAAAGGGTTTCAGTTTATTGCAGAAAGGCTTCATCTGCGCCTCTTCAATCACTTCTACCCCCCAGGCGCTGCAGCCCAGAATAATATGATAGCAGGTATTTCCAATCTCCACAGGATCCACATCGGAAACGGGTGCCAGAAGTACTTCGGCACCGGTGCTTTTGGCACCAACCGCCACGGCTTCTGCCATGGCTTCTGTATTTCCGGTGGCGGAATAATAAATAACAGCTACTTTTTCTGCCATAATAACCTCCTTTTCACAGGAATGGAGCCTCTTTCGGAAAGCCCCTTCCCTATTCCTATTTCACTAAAAAAAGAAGCGTCCTTAAAAAAGAACGCTCTTTTCTGCTTTTCAATTATGCCTTAGCCACGGTTTCGCCCAGTTTCTTGCAGGCTTCCAGAGCTTCATCGTCCGGATAGCTGTAAGCTTTGACGGGATCAGCAGCCAGTTTGATGCCTGCTTCTTCGAAACGGTTTTTCCAGTTTTCAATCCAGTCGCCCTGGTTCCATGCGTAGGAGCCGAAGATGGCAACGACTTTGCCGTTCAGCTGGGGCAGGAGTTCTTCGAAGAATGGTTCGAATTCATATTCTTCCAGTTCTTCGTTGCCCATAGCGGGGCAGCCGAGGATGATGTGGTCGAACTGAGCTACGTCAGCAGCAGAGGTGTCGCTTACAAAGGAAAGGGTGGTTTCTGCACCTGCAGCCTTTGCACCTTCTTCTACAGCCTGAGCCATAGCTTCTGTGTTACCGGAACCGGACCAATATACAATTGCAACTTTTGCCATTTAAAATTCCTCCTATCAATATTCAATTGATATAATTGCCTTACTCTTCTATCTTACTGATTCGAAGGCTCCTTGTCAATTTCTAAAAGCAATTATTCCCATTCTGTCAAAGATGTTCCTTTTTTAGAAAGGTCAAGCAGGTTTGCTTTCCGGGGAAATTTCCGCTTCTGCACCATTTTCTTCACTGCCTCCGTAATATCTCCCCTGTCGGCGTCCGTATTGAAAATGCCGAGGGTGGTGAAATATCCGTCGCACTGGAGAAGAATGGTGTAGGCCTCATTGTAGGTAATGCCCTGCTCCCTTGTCTTTACGGTGACAAAGCCTTCCCAACGGGGATGGCGGCTGTCTTTGATTTTCTTCAAAGGCGCCGGTCCCTCAAAGGAGGCCCCCTGGGAAATCAGGGTTTTGTTCAGCCAGCCGGCGATGAGGTCCATCTGCGCTTCCGGTTTGTCATCTTTGTGCTTGAATTCCCCTATGTCCTGCAGGAAAGGAATGCCCGTTTCCTGGGACATGGCCCAGCCATAGGAGAAATCGGGAACGTTCTTCCAGGTCATGGTGTAGTAATCGCTTTTTGTCATGCCCCGCCGGATGAAGAACCGTTTCGTTCCCCCGTCCTTCATAAAGGGGAGCGCATCCTGGGCCCCTTTTGAATAGGTAATGCCCTTGGGCACTTCCATGGTACCGATGCCGGAAAGAGTAAGCTTATCTGCTGCGGAAACCTGCAGGGCACCGGCAAGAAGGAGTGCTGCCAGGGCGCCTAAGAAAAATGATTTCTTCATGCCTTATGCCTTTGCCTGCTTCTTCTGCAGTTTGGCCCAGGTGTCCCGAAGACCTACGATACGGTTGCATACCAGGTGGTCTTTTGTGGTGTCCTGGTCAATGATGAAATAGCCTTTCCGAAGGAACTGGAAGCGGCTGCCTACGGGGTATTCCTTAATAGCCGGTTCCGCCTTGCTCTTCATGACGGTAAGGGAATGGGTATTTACCTTTTCCATGAAATCTCTGCCATCGTCCGTATCGTCCGGCGAAATGAGGTAATCGTAGAGTCTTGTTTCCACATCCACCGCTGTGTCAGCACATACCCAGTGGAGGGTGCCCTTCACCTTGCGGTCAGCGCCGGGGGTGCCGCTTCTGCTGTCAAAGTCCACGGTGCAGTGGATTTCCTTAATATTTCCTTCCTCATCCTTCACCACATCTTCGCACTTTACAATGTAGGCACCTTTAAGGCGGACTTCCTTCCCCGGGGTCATGCGGAAGAATTTATGAACCGGATGCTCCATGAAATCTTCTTTTTCGATATAAAGATTTCTTCCGAAGGGAACCTTACGGCTGCCCATGGATTCATCTTCCGGATTGTTTTCCAGAGTCATGTATTCGATTTTGTCTTCCGGATAGTTGGTCAGAACCACTTTCACCGGATCAATGACTGTCATAATGCGGGGTGCCTTGGCTTTCAGGTCTTCACGGATGCAGTATTCCAAAAGGGAAATATCCACCAGGTTATCCGCCTTGGCTACGCCGATGAGGTCGCAGAAATGGCGGAGGGATTCCGGTGTGTAGCCCCTTCTTCTGATACCGCAGATGGTGGGCATACGGGGATCATCCCAGCCCGATACAAGGCCTGCTTCCACCATTTTACGGAGCTTTCTCTTACTGGTAATCATGGTGGTCACGTTCAGACGGGCAAATTCGATCTGCCGGGGCTTTTCTTTGCCATCAAAGGCCTGGAGGCACCAGTTGTAGAGAGGTCTTCTTTCTTCAAATTCCAGGGTGCAGATGGAATGGGTAATGCCTTCCAGGGCATCGGAAAGAGGATGGGCGAAATCATAGAGGGGATAAATGCACCATGTGTCTCCTGTTCTGTGATGGGTGGCGCGGAGGATACGGTAAATGACCGGATCCCTCATGACCAGGTTCGGGGAAGCCATGTCGATTTTGGCGCGGAGACATTTTTCCCCGTCCTTGTACTTGCCTTCCTTCATTTCTTGGAAGAGTTTCAGATTTTCTTCTACCGACCGGTTTCTCCAGGGGCTTTCTTTCCCCGGATGTTCCAGATCGCCTCTTGTATTGTGTATTTCCTCGCTGCTCTGGTCATCCACATAGGCCAGACCCATGCGGATCAGTTTGCAGGCAAATTCATAAAGTTCCGGGAAATAGTCGGAAGCAAAATGAACCGGTTCCTTCCACTGGAACCCCAGCCATTTTACGTCTTCCAGAATGGAGTCAACGAATTCCTGGTTTTCCTTGGAGGGGTTCGTATCATCAAAGCGTACATTGGTGGCACCGTGATACTTTTCACCGAGGCCGAAATTCAGGCAGATACTCTTCACGTGGCCGATATGCAGGTAGCCGTTCGGTTCCGGCGGGAAACGGGTGAGCACCCTTCCATTGGCATAGACATTGTTTGCTATGTCTTTATTGATTTCCGCTTCAATAAAATTGGCGGCTTCTCTTTTTTCTTCCATTTTAGTTTCCTCCATTTCTTTTTTATCATGGATATTTGTTTTATTATACAATATCTGCCGCTTCATTTCTATTTCCATCAGGGAAATGAAACGTGGCAGTATGAAAAAGAGCTGTGAAGAAATGATTGAACATTTTTTCACAGCCTTTTCTCAAGAAGGTTATTTTACCGTATTTCTCAGAGTACCGATAGGATCAATGGTAATTTCCACCACATCCCCCTTCTTCAGGAACTGGGGCGGATTCATGCCCATGCCTACTCCCACCGGCGTACCGGTGGCAATCACATCGCCGGGCAGGAGGGTCATACCGTCGGAGAGCACTTCGATAAGTTTGGGAATGGAGAAAATCAGGTCATTGGTGGAGCCTTCCTGGCGAAGGTGTCCATTCACCCTGGTGTAGATGGTAAAGGGCACCGGCCAGTCCCCCACCATCACCGTAGGACCCATGGGGCAGAAGGTGTCAAGGCTCTTTCCCCTGAACCACTGCACATGCTTCTTCTGCAGATCCCGGGCAGTCACATCGTTGATAATGGTGTAGCCATACACATACTTCATGGCATCCTCTTCCGCCACATTGGTGCACCGTTTGCCGATGATGACACCCAGTTCCCCTTCATAGTCCACTTCCTTTGTCACCGCCGGATGACTGTCGATTTCCTCGTCAGGGCCGATGACGGAGGTGGTGGCTTTGGTGAAGAAAATAGGGGTGGTGGGGTTCTTTGCATTCATGTTCTGATCAAATTCCTTCACATGGGCCTGGTAATTCTTGCCTACGCAAAGAATGTTGCGCCTTGGATAGAAGGGAACTTCCAGCCGCACATCCTTCAGGGAAAGGGGCTCGATGGATTTGTCCTTTTCATTCATTTCCAGCGCCCTTGCCAGATTCAAAAGGCCTTCTTCGCCGGATTCGATGAATTCCTCCATGGTTTCTCCCAGAGGAATGAAATAGGTTTCCTCCAGGTCCTCCGCAGAATAAATGGAGCTTCCATCAGCTGCCAGCACGCCCCACTGCCGCTGGCCATTGTAATTATAAGAAACAAGTCTCTGCATGGATATACCTTCTTTCTATGGTTGATTATGCCCATTATATCATGAATGGAAAAGGCCCGCGAGGGGCCGGCGGATAGCAGGCAGCAGTCAGCCATGTCTTCTATCGTCTATCTTCTAACTCCTGCCGTCTATCCCCTCTCCCGTGGCTCACCCACACCTTCAGTCCCAAGAGGAGCTGGATAATACCGGCAGTGAGGTAAACTTCCCAGATGCCGAAGGCCATGGAAACGGCGGAAGAAAGAAGGGGTCCCAGCATATTTCCAAACTGCTGGGCCGCAGTGGACAGGCCGAAAATGCGTCCCCGGAAATCGGAGGGCGTATGTTCCACCAGTGCCGCATTGAGGGAAGGGTTCACGCCGATGACAAAGCAGCCCACCAGGAACTGGCAAAGGCCGAAGCCCCAGATGGAGTCGGGAATGGACTGAAGAATGGTGATAACCCCCGCTGCCAGAAGGGTGACGGTCATGGCGCGGTAATAGCCTTTTTCCTGTCCGAATTTTCCCCAGAGTGTGGTGGTGAGGGCCCCCGCCAGTCCGCCGCTGGACATAATAAAGCCGGCGGTGAGCTCTATATTTCCTTCATGGTGCATAAGCTCTCCCACATAGAGGGATGTCACCGGCTGGATCATAAGGATGGTGGTCTGCAGGAAAAAGCAGAGCATCAGCAGCTCCCGAAGGGAAGGCTTATGAGCCACATAGGAAAGATCGGCTCCAATGGATGTCTTCTCCCCATCCTTCTTCACCGCATGCTTCTTATCTCTTACAAAGCAGATCACCGCTGCCGCCACAATCCAGAGGAAGAGAGCGGAAAGGAAGAAGGTATCCCGCATACCGAAAACATGGGACAGGGCGCCTCCCATAAGGGGCCCCAGAATGCCTCCCACCACCAGGGAGGTCTGGGCCGTGCCAAGGGTAGCCCCCAGCTTGTCCGACTCCGTGCTGTCGGAAATAATAGCCATGGAGGCGGCCACAAAGCCGTTGGCAAAGCCCTGAAAAGCACGGGCGGCCATCAAATGATACTGATTCTGGCACAGGCCGCAGAAAAGGTAGGAAAAGCCAAGGAGCACCGCAGCCCTGACGGCCATTTTCTTCTTGCCTCCGGAATCAGCCAGCTTCCCCCATACCGGCCCCATAACACCGGCCACCAGGAAACAGCTGGAAAAGACGATGCCCGTCCAGAAGGATATTTCATTGTCCGGTACTCCCAGTTCTCCCAGGTAAAGAGGAAGAAAGGGGATAACCATGGTGTAGCCGGACGCCACAAGGAACATGCTGGCTACCAGGGTGATGATATTTTTATTGTAATTCAGAAACAGGCCTCCTTTCAGATTACAGGACACGCCTTTGGCGTGAAGGTTCAGAGGGTTCCCTCCCCCCATTTATTGTCCCACCGCTTTAGGGAAGCGCTGATTAAATCGTTATCGAGTTTCATTTTTGAATTTTTATTCAATGCAAGGAATAAATCGACGCGAATAG
>DCJJ01000110.1:0-24151 GCA_002320515.1 Dialister sp. UBA1703
AGCTCGCTATTCGCGTCGCCCCATTCCTTGCATTGTATAAAAATTCAAGAATAAAATCAGACAACGATTTAATCAGCGCTTCCTTAGACAAAGAAGGGGCTGTGAAAAAATGTAAATCATTTTTTACAGCCCCATAGAAGGTTTTTACAAGAGGCGGCAAGGGAAGATTCTATACAGAGGATACCCACACATAGGGACAGTCCTTTTCATCATGGTGGACGCCCAGGATTTCCGGCATGAAGTCAGGAAATTCACGGCCGTAGGATTCCAGAAAGAGGAAATAGGACAGCACCTTTTCCGTCCATTCTTCACCGGCGGCAAGAGCCGCAATGCCCGGAGGATAGGGGAGAACATTTTCCAGGGAGATATGGCCTTTTGCTTTTTCCAGCGGCAGTTTCTTTCGCTTTCCGCTGATGAAGTGCTGATGGGCCTCAAAGGGGGTGAGGGGACGGGGCGGAAAATCTTCTTCTCTGAAAAGGGACTGCTGCAGGTCTCCTGCCTTATGGGAGAAGAGGAAATCATGGAAACGACGGCAGAAATCAGCCAGTCCTTCGCCGGGGAGGGCATGGATGGAGGGCATGAAACGGGCCATGGAGGTATTTTTGAAGTAGGCTTTTTCAAAATCCTTCAGGCAGGAGAGGAGGTATCTGTATTTTTTCTTTGTGTCCCCCGGTTCTGCCAGGAAGAGGAGGGTATAGAAATCCGATTTCTCCGGCGTAATGCCCCGTCCTTCCAGATAGGCGGAAAGAAGGGGGGCGGGGATGGAGTGTTCTCTATGATTGGAAAAAGTGCCGGTGGTTATGAGGATTTTGCAGGGATCCAGGAGGCATGCCTTTTCCGAGAGGTTCGTAAAGCCATGCCAGTCTTCCTTGGGAGAAAGGGCAAAGAAGGCAGGGTCTTCCATGATGGATGAGGTATGCTCCTTTTCCCACTTCTTTCCATGGACGGAAGGAGGAAGGAATGGGGGAAAGAGGAGTGTTTCCTTTAAAAGGGCTTTTTTAAAGCGGGTGGCGGAGCGGAAGGCTTCTTTCCAGAGGGCGGGGCCCTTTTTCTGATGGATGAAGGCATTCATTTCCAACCCCGCCAGCAATGGGTAGTAGGGGGAGGTGGAAATATGCATGAGATAGGTGTCATTCCACACATCATGGGGAAGGTAATAGGGTTTATCCTTGATGTGGCTGTCTTTTTTGTGAATCTGGGAGGTCATGGAAAGGCCGGCCAGCTGTTTATGGACGGATTGGGTGACCAGGATGCCCGGGGCCCTGCTGTTTAAGGGAAAGGTCAGGACTGCCGCGTCCTTCAGGAGAGGGATGAAATTTTCATAGCCGCCCCAGGCGTCATCAAAAAGGATGTATTCACAAAGGGAGCCTAATTTATCAAGAATCATGCGGACATTGGCAAAAAGACCGTCATAGGTGCAGATCTGCAGGCAGGCCAGCCGGAAGGGCCGCTTTTTGGCAAAGGCTTCAGGACGGATTCTGCGGATTTCTTCCCTGAGGTGCTTTTCATCCATGGAATCATCGGATACGGGGCCTATGACGCCGGAGTCATTGCGGATGGAAGAGAGGTATACGGGAATGGCGCCTGCCTCTATCAGGGCGCCCTGCCAGGCGGATTTGTGATTGTTCCGGTCAAAAAGCACCAGGTCTCCCCTGGCCAGAAGGGCATTGGCACAGATACGGTTGGAGGCGGAGGTGCCGCCGGTGACAAAGAAGCATTCATCGCTCTGCCACAGGGAAGCGGCCCGCTTTTCCGCTTCCCCGGACACCCCTTCGTGGGAGGAAGGGTCTCCGATGGCGGAGGAGGAATCGGAAATATCAGCACGGAACATGCCCTCGCCCAGGGCGCGGGTAAAGGCCCGGCCTTCGGCGGTGATGTTAAAGAACCGGCCGCTGTGGTGGCCGGGGGTATCAAAATCAGTCCGCTCCCTTTGTGTTTCTGCCAGGAGGGCGGCGGTCAAAGGGGGGAGGGAAAGGGGTTGCAGTTTATCTTTTTTCATATTGGATTCTCCTTATGAAGATTATTATATCCTTTCCAAAGGCAGGTGCCAACAGACCGAAAGGGCCCCCCTTTTATGAACCTTGGGAATCCTGTTTCCTTCCATTCCCATGTGTGTTACTATAAAGCATGATGGGTGAGTATGCCCTTTCATGAAATCAATGGTATGAGGCAGGGAGAAGACATGGCAGAAGCGGCAGAAAATTACCAGGTGAATATTCCACTTTTTGAAGGGCCCCTGGACCTTCTCCTCCATCTGGTGACGAAAAACAGGATCGATATCCATGATATTCCCATCCACCTCATTACGGACCAGTACCTGGCGTATCTGGAGTCTGCCCGGCAGTTCAACCTGGATCTGGGCAGCAGCTTTTTTGCTATGGCTGCCACCCTTCTTCTCATTAAATCCAGAATGCTTCTTCCTGAAAAACGGCGGGAGGAAACGGATGAGGCGGAGGATCCCCGGCAGGAGCTGTCCCGTTCGCTGGAAGAGTTCAAGCGGATGAAGGAAGTGAAAGCACGGATCGAGGCCCTGATGGAGGAGGAACGGCCTTACCGCATGAGGGAGCCGGAGGTGTTTAAGCGGGCGGTTTTTCAGGGAAGGATTTCCATCTCCCGCCTGCAGGCGGCCTTCTACTCTCTCTATGACTCCCTGGCGGAGGAAGAGGAAAAGTGGCTTCCTTCGGAAGAGGTGTCCCTGGACAGGGAAATGGAACGGTGGGAAAGCCGGTTGGAAAGGCAGGATTTCCTGGTTATGACTGATTATTTAAAGACAATGAAGACAAGACTCCGTCTGGCGGTGGTTTTCCTGGCCCTTCTGGAACTGATACGGCAGGGAAAAGTGCTGATTGAAGATTCGGCGGAAGGTTTTGTTGTCAAAGGAGGCAGTGTATGAAAGGTGCAGCGGCCCTCTCGCCCCTGATAGAAGCCTTTCTTTTTGCCCGGGGCACGCCTGCATCCCTGGAGGAGCTGGCGAAGGCGCTGGGAGAAGATACGGTGAGCGTGGAAAAGGGGCTGGAATACCTGAAGGCCCGTTACGATAAAGAAGAATTCGGCATTACCCTTCATCGTACGGGCGGCGGGTATACTTTGGCTACCAAGAAGAAATATGACAGCTGGCTTTCCTCTCTTCTGGGAAAGCAGACGCCCCTTTCACCGGCGGCTATGGAAACGCTGGCAGTGATTGCCTGCAGGGAGCCGGTGACCCGGGTGGAAATCGAAAAGATACGGGGCGTCTCTGCAGGACGGGTGATTGCCCTTCTTATGGAAAAGGATCTGGTGGAAGAAAGGGGAAGGCTGGATGTGCCGGGCCGTCCCATTCTTTACGGCACCACCAGACGGTTCCTGCAGGCCACGGGCCTGAATGATGTAAGTGAATTGAAAACACGTTGGTCCGGCAAGCCGGATGAAGGAGAATTATTTTGAAAGAACGTTTACAGAAAATATTAAGCCATGCAGGCATATGCTCCAGAAGAAAGGCGGAAGAGCTGATCCAGGCAGGACAGGTGAAGGTGAACGGCCGGGTGGTGAAGGAGCTGGGAAGCGAGGCGGATCCGGTGAAAGACCGGATAGAAGCCCTTGGCACGGTAGTGAAGCCGGAAAGGAAAAAGTATTTCCTTTTCTACAAGCCTGACAGCGTCATCACCTCCGTATCCGATCCCCAGGGAAGACGGACGGTGATGGACTATTTCCGCACCGTGCGGGAAAGGATTTTTCCTGTGGGACGGCTGGACTATCACTCCGAAGGCCTCCTGATTATGACCAATGACGGAGATCTGGACTATATTCTGACCCATCCCAGCCATGAAGTGACAAAGACCTATGAGGTTACGGTGCGGGGACGCTATTCCCCCAAGCTAGCGGATAAAATGTCCCGGGGCGTCCGCATTGACACAGGGGTGACGGCGCCCTGTGAAATCGAAGTCCTGGGCTATGATAAGGAAAAGAATAAAACCAGGGTCAGGATGGTGCTGCATGAGGGAAAGAACAGGGAAATCAGAAAGATGATGGCTGCTTACCATTACCCTGTGTTTGAACTGGTGAGAACGGGCTATGCCTTCCTCACCATGGAAGGTCTTTCCCGTGGCAGCCACCGCCGTCTTACCAGCGAGGAGGTCAGGAAATTATATGAACTCTACCGGTAAAAGGATTGCTGTCATCGGCGCCGGCGTGGCAGGCCTCATGGCTGCTGTCACCTCCGCCCATGAAGGGGCAAAGGTGCTCCTCTTTGAAAAAATGCCCAAGGTAGGACTAAAAATGGGCATTACCGGCAAGGGGCGGTGCAATCTGACAAACAGCGCACCTATTATGGATTTTATTTCCAAAACGCCGGGAAACGGGAAATTCCTATACAGTGCCTATGAAAAATTCAACAATGAAGACCTGCTCTCCCTTTTCCACAGCTGGGGCCTTGCCACCAAGGTGGAAAGGGGCGGCCGCGTATTTCCTAAAAGCGATGATGCCCAGGAGGTGCGCCACCTTTTCATGAAGCTTCTTCACAGGGAAAAGGTGGAACTTCATCTGGAAGAACCGGTACGCCATATCCTGCAGAAGGACGGCGCTGCCTGCAGCGTGGTGACTGACAGAGGAACCTATGGGGCGGACGCGGTGATTCTGACCACCGGCGGCGCCTCCTACCCCCGCACCGGCTCCACCGGCGACGGCTATGCCATGGCCCGGGAGCTGGGACACAGGGTGACGGCCATCAGGCCTGCCCTGATTCCCCTGGTGTGCGCTGAAAGCTGGCCCAGAGAGCTGCAGGGCATATCCCTCAAAAATGTAACTTTTTCCGTAGATGGAGGGGGAAGACGGAAGGGAGAGGAATTCGGCGAAATGCTTTTTACCCATTTCGGCGTTTCCGGCCCCATCGTCCTGTCTCTGTCGGACAAAGTGTCTCTCTGGCTCTCCCAGGGCCATGAAGTGAAAGGGGCTATCGATCTGAAGCCTGCCCTGTCTTTGGATGTACTGGATAAAAGGCTTATCCGGGATTTTGAAAAATACCATCTGAAGCAGATGGCCTCTGCCCTGGTGGATCTTATGCCCCACCGGATGATCGATGTGGTGCTTTCTCTGGCAGATATTCCAAGAGATCTTCCGGTGAGTGACCTGAAGAAGGGAGACCGCCTCAGGCTGGCCGGTATGCTGAAGCATCTGCCCTTAACCATTACCGGCACGAGGCCCCTTGCTGAAGCCATTGTCACCGCCGGAGGCATATCGGTAAAGGAAATCAATCCCTCCACCATGGAGTCCAAAATCTGCAAACATGTATATATGGCAGGAGAGGTGCTTGATATCCATGCCTTCACCGGCGGATATAACCTGCAGGCTGCCTTCTCCACCGGTCATCTGGCCGCCCTGTCGGCTGTAAAGGAGTTATCATGAAAAAATTATCAATTGCCATTGACGGCCCTGCGGGGGCAGGGAAAAGCAGTGTTTCCAAAATCCTGGCCGCAAGGCTGGGCTATGCCTACCTGGATACAGGCGCTATGTACCGGGCGGTGACCTATGAAGCGCTGGAAAAGAATCTCACAGGGCCGGACGAAATTACAGCCATGACGGAAAAGCTGGATATGGAAGTGCACCCTGACAAGGATGTAATGCATGTCATTGTGGACGGAAGGGACGTGACCCCCTATATCCGCACGCCGGAAGTATCGGGCCATGTATCGGAAGTTTCCGCCATCGGCGGCGTAAGGACTGCCATGGTGGCTATCCAGCGGAAACAGGCGGAAAAGGGGGGCATCGTGCTGGACGGACGGGACATCGGCACCACCGTGCTTCCCAAGGCGGATGTGAAGATTTTCCTCACCGCCTCCGTCCATACAAGGGCGGTGCGCCGGTTTAAGGAGCTCACCGAAGGCCATCCGGAAATGACCATGGAAGATGTGGAAAAGGAAATCAGCCGCCGCGACTACCTGGACAGCCACCGGGAGATTTCACCCCTGAAGCAGGCGGAGGATGCGGTGCTTCTGGATAACGGGGACCTGACCCTGGAAGGAACGGCAGAAGCCATTATCGAAGTATGCCGCATGAAGTTTCCCGGCTTTGACGGCTAGGAGGCACTATGGGATATAAAATCATAAGGGCGGTGCTGAACTTCATTTTCTTCGTGATTTTCAGGCTTCACGTGGAAGGAAGGGAGAATGTGCCTCCGAAAGGGGCCATCATCGTGGCGCCCAACCATAAAAGCGACTGGGACCCGCCGCTCATCGGCGTGGCCTTCGATACCAGAATCATCCATTATATGGCAAAGGAAGAGCTTTTTAAAAATCCCATTTTCGGGTGGATTATCCGCCAGTTCGGCACCTTCCCGGTGAAACGGGGCGCCGTGGACAGGACCGCCATCCGCCAGGCCATCCGGGAGCTGAAAGCAGGAAATCCCCTGGGCATTTTCCCCGAAGGCACCAGAATCAGGAGGGAGGGCCTGGGACGGTTCCATTCCGGCATGGCCTCCCTGGCACTGATGACAGGCACCCCTATCCTGCCGGTGGCAGTCATCGGATCCCGGTACCTGCCTCACAGGAAAGGTCCCCTGGCCGTCCTTATCGGAAAACCGGTGCCCGTGAAAAAACAGCGGCCTACCGATGAACTGGTGGCAGAGCTGAATGAAGAAATTAAAGGGAAAATCCAGCAGCTTATGGATGAGTACCAGGCAAAGATTTCCTGAAAACAGGGAAGCGAGACTATGGGATACACAATCATCCGGGCCCTTCTGGACTTTTTCTTCTTTCATATCTTTCGCCTTCAGGTGGAAGGAAAGGATAATATCCCCCTCCGGGGCGCCGTCATCATAGCGGCCAACCATAAGAGCTATTTTGACCCGCCTCTTGCGGGAGTCGCCTTTCATAACCGGCGCCTCAGCTACATGGCCAAGTCCGAGCTCTTTAGAAATCCCCTCTTCGGCTGGCTTATCCGAAAGCTGGGGGCTTTCCCGGTGAAAAGAAACAGCGCTGACATGGGAGCCATCCGCCAGAGCGTCCGGATTATCAAAGGGGGAGAGGCCCTCCTCATATTTCCGGAAGGGGGCATTATCCATGGCAGGCGACTGTCCCGGTTTCATCCAGGCATGGCCTTTCTTGCCATACTGACCGGCACGCCGGTGATTCCTCTGGCCATTATAGGTTCGGAACCTCTTCCCCAAAAGAAAGGGAAGCTGGCGGTGCTCATAGGGAAGCCGGTGGAGGTCAGGAAGGCAAGGCCCGATGACAGAAATACGAAGGAACTGGATGGGCTGGTGAAGGAACGGATAGAGGCCATGATGGAAGCCTATGAAAAGGGAGACAGTGTACCATTTCTTTAAAATCCCGTTTCGCAGGCTATTGATTTTTTTTATTAGTCAAACGAAAGTCTGATTATAACAATTAAAGGAACAGGAAAATTCAGTATGGAAATTTACAGAGCAAAGGTGATGGGATTCTGCTACGGCGTGAGAAGAGCGCTGAAAATAGCCGAAAAAGCCGCAGATTCCGGCATAAAAGCCGTTACCTACGGACCTATCATCCATAATCCCCAGGTGGTAGGGAAACTAGCCGACCGGGGAATTCCTCCGGTGGACAATTTCGACGGACTTACCGATGAAACTGTAATAATTCGCTCGCACGGAGTGGGGCCTTCGTGCTATAATATGCTTAAGTGCAAAAATCTGGCCCTAATGGACGCGACCTGTCCCTTCGTCAGAAGAAACCAGGAGATGGCACATCGACTGGTGGAGGACGGAAGAGAGGTTATACTCATCGGTGAAAAGAGACACCCTGAAATGAAGAGTGTGGCAGAATGGGCGGTGGGACATTCTTACCAGGTAGAAACCATGGAAGATGTAGATGCACTCCCGCCACTGGAAGAAGCCTATATAGTCACGCAGACCACATTTTCAGCTGTCTTGGCCGACCGGCTTGTCAATGCTTTGGAAAAGAAGGTAAAAAACCTTCACGTCAACAAATCCATTTGTGACGCCACCATGCAGAGGCAGCAGGCGGCTCGTGAGCTGGCGGATAAAGTAGATGTGATGATCGTCATTGGCGGGCGCAACAGCGCCAACACCTCAAGACTTGCGGAAATCTGCAGGAACGAGGGCACAAGGACATATCATATCGAAACGGCTGGGGAACTAAAACCGAGCTGGTTCCACAGTCGGGACAAGATTGGCATCACCGCCGGTGCATCCACACCGGACTGGATCATAGAGGAGGTAGTTTGTATTATGGAAAACATGAAGGAAATGCTGGATCAGGAGGAAATGAACCTGGATGTACACAAGGGCAGCGTTGTAGAAGGTAATGTAGTAGACCTTTACGACGACAAGGCTTATATCTCTTTCGGATATAAGACAGAAGCTGTTCTTTTGGCACATGAATATTCCTACCCGGCACCGGCATCCCTGAAGGATGTGCTGAAAATCGGAGATACACTCCGTGTACAGATCGTCAGCGGAGTAAAGGAAGACAGCACCATTTACGTATCCAAGATTAAAGTTGACCGTCTGGCAGACTGGGATGTAGTGGAAGAAGCATTCGAAAAGGGTGAACCGGTAGAATGCGAAGGCATCGAAGCTATTAAAGTGGGTCTGCTCGTTCAGATTAAATCTCTCCGCGGATTCATTCCCCTCTCCCAAGGCGATCTCCGCTTCGTTCATTCCCTGCAGAACCTGGTAGGCAAGACTTTCCAGGCTAAGATTCTGGAAGTGGACCGCGCAAAGAACAGACTGGTTCTGTCCCGCAAAGCAGTTCTGGAAGATGAAAGAAATGCAGAAATGGATGAAATCGAAAAGGCTTATGAAAACGGCGACGTTCTCAAAGGCACTGTAAAGAAGATCATGCCATACGGCGCATTCGTCGGCATCAACGGCGTAGAAGGCCTTCTCCACATTTCCGATATTTCCTGGAAGAAGATTGCTAAAGTGGAAGACGTTCTCAAACCGGAACAGGAAATCGATGTAAAAATCAAATCCTTCGACCGCGAAAAACAGAGAATCTCCTTCAGCCACAAAGACTGCCTGCCCAACCCCTGGGAAACCGCTGTCCATGATCATCAGGTAGATGACATTGTGGACGCCAAGGTAGTCAAGATTCTTGAATTCGGCGTAATCGTAGAACTGGACGACGTCCTCACCGGTCTCCTCCACATCAACGAAATGACCGACGACCACAACAAGAAACCCGGCGACATCTGCCAGGTAGGAGACGATCTCAAAGTCCGCATCATCAACATTGATGAAGGCCGCAGAAGAATCTCCTTCGCACTGGAAGAAGCTCCGTCCCACGAGGAAGCTCCGGCTGAAGAATAATTCATCCGAATAAAGAGGCTGCCCCCTCCAGGGGCGGCTTTTTGTTTGGCAGAAAAGGTTCCTGTTGAAGTGAATGATAGAAGCCTCAAGCCGGACAGGAAACTGCAGGTGAAAGGGTTCCTATTGTGATGAGCAGCTATGGCATCATGTGGGACAGGAAACTATGGGCTAATAGTTTTCTATTGTGATAAGCAGCTGTGGCGTCATGTGGGACAGGAAACTATTAGCAAACAGTTTCCTGTCGGTATGAACCACAGAAGTGCCATGCCGAATAGGAAACCTTTCACAAAGAGTTTCCTGCCGCGGTGAATAGCAGAGGCGTCAAACCGGCCAGGAACCCATTTTCCTTGACATAAACTCTTATCCGTCATACAATTTCAATACAGTATGAATAAAAATGGAGAAGTGTTGCTCCAAGGTAGTTATGACAATATATTTGATTTCCAATATAGAAAGGATGGGGACTTATGAGTAAACCTCTCGTTGCCATTGTAGGCAGGCCCAATGTGGGAAAATCGACCCTGATTAACGGACTGGCCCAGCGGCGCGTATCTATTGTGGAGGACATCCCCGGTGTAACTCGAGACAGGATTTACTGTGATGTGAAATGGCTGGACAAGGAATTCACCCTGATTGATACCGGCGGCATCGAATTCAGGAATGAAAAGGACCGGATTTCCAGCGGCATCCGGCAGCAGGCGGAGCTGGCCATGGAAGAGGCCGATGTCATTCTCTTTGTGGTGGATGCAAGGACGGGCATGACCAGTGATGATGAAACCATTGCGGGGCTCCTTCGGAAAACCGGCAAGCCGGTGGTGCTGGCGGTGAATAAGGTGGACAGCGATAACCAGGAAATGGATGTGTATGAATTCTATTCCCTGGGACTGGGAGACCCCATCGGCATTTCCGCCGTGAACCGCCTGAACTTCGGCGACCTTCTGGACCGCATTACGGAAGGTTTCCCTGATCTTCATGAAGAGGAGTCGGAAGATATTATCCGCACTGCCATCGTAGGCAGGCCGAATGTGGGAAAATCCACTCTCATCAATTCTCTCCTGGGCTATGAACGGTCGCTGGTGGCTGATGAAATGGGAACCACCAGGGATGCGGTGGATTCCCTTTGGACCTATAAGGGAAAGACCTTTATCCTGGTAGATACGGCGGGCATGCGGAAGAAAAGCAAAATCGACGAACCGCTGGAAAAATACAGCGTTATCCGTTCTATCCGGGCCATTGACAACTGCGACGTGGCTATTTTCGTCATTGATGCGGAAGACAAGCTCACGGAGCAGGATAAGAAAATCATCGGCTACATTCATGAAGCAGGCAAGGGGCTCATCCTCTTTGTCAATAAATGGGATTCCATTACCAAAGATGAACATACTATCAACGAATTTGAAAAGGAAATCAAGAACGGTCTTCCTTTTGCTTCCTATGCGCCCATGCTTTTCGGATCGGCTCTGACGAAGCAGAGAATCCACCGTCTGGGGGATATGATTTACAATGTGGCAGAGCAGCAGAGCCTCCGCGTTCCCACCTCTGTCCTCAATGACCTTCTGGAAGATGCGAAAATGATTAATCCGCCGCCCGCCCATTCCGGCAGGGTGGCCAAGATTTACTACATGACGGAAGTAGGGGTACGTCCGCCAACCTTTGTCATGTTCGTCAATGACGCCAACCTGATTCATTTTTCCTATGTCCGTTTCATTGAAAATAAGCTGCGGGAAGCCTTCAGTTTTGAAGGCACGCCTATCCGTATCGTAGTACGGAGCAAAAAGGATGGTGGCGACGAGTGATGGAGTCCATCCTGTGGATTGTGCTGGCCTATTTTATAGGGGCCATTCCCAGCGGTTATCTGATCGGCCGTATTTTCTACGGCGTCAATCTGAAAAAAGTGGGAAGCGGTAATATCGGCGCCACCAACGCCTATCGGGAGCTGGGGGCCAAAGCGGGACTAGCTGTATTTCTCTGCGATTTCATGAAGGGATTTATCGCCGTCCATCTGGGTATGCCGGATCCTTTGATTGTACTTCTATGCGCTGTATCTGCCATCATCGGCAACGACTGGTCCGTTTTCCTTCATTTCAAAAGCGGCAAAGGCGTGGCCTGCGGCGTAGGGGCCTTTACCTATATCTGTGCTCCTGCCGTGCTGGCTGCTTTTCTTGTATGGCTTGCCATTTTCAAATGGAAGCACATCGTTTCACTGGGCTCCATCCTGGCAGCGCCGGTGGTGCCCATTGTCATGCTGATTGTGGGAGAACCGCTGGAGTACGTGGCTTTTGGTGCACTGGCGGCGGTGATAGTCATCGGAAAACACAAAGATAACATTGGAAGGCTTCTTCGGGGAGAGGAAAAGCCTATTACCAGGGAAAAGAGGTAATACCTTTGAAAATTGCAATGATCGGAGCCGGCGGATGGGGAACGGCCATGATGATAGAACTGGCGGGAAAGAACGACGACCTCATCATGTACTGCAGAAATCCGGCCGCCGCAGAGGAAATGCGGGCAAGCCGGGAAAACAGGGAGTACCTGCCGGGAGCCCATATCCCTGAGAAGATACGGATTACCAGCAGTCTGGAAGAAGCGGTCAAAGGAGCTGGCTGCGTCATCATCTGCACCCCTTCCCATGTGGTGCAGGAAATGGCAGCCTGCCTGAAGCCCTGGCTTATGAAGGATGCGGTGGTGGTATGCGCTTCCAAGGGACTGGCAGACAGCGAAGGCCATCGCCTTTCCGAAGGAATCAGCAAGGAAGTGGGAACCATTACCGACAGGATCGTAGCCCTTTCCGGCCCGAACCATGCTGAAGAAGTGGGCATAGGGCTCCCCTGTGCCACGGTAGCCGCTTCTGCTGTGCCGGAGGCTGTGCAGATTGTGCAGGATCTGTACATGAGCCCGGTGTTTCGCGTATACCGCAGCGATGATATCCGGGGCGTGGAATACGGCGGCGCCCTGAAAAATATTATGGCCCTGGCCTGCGGCGTTCTGGACGGCATCGGCCTTGGAGACAACTGCCGCGCCGCCCTCATGACCCGGGGACTGGTGGAAATGACAAGGTTCGGCGTTCATTTCGGCGCCCAGATGACCACCTTCTTCGGCCTTTCCGGCATGGGAGACCTGGTATGCACCTGCACCAGCGTCCACAGCCGCAACCACAGAGCCGGCATGATGATGGCCAAAGGCATGACCGCTGATGAAATCAGCCGCAGCACCAATATGGTGGTAGAAGGCATCCGCACCGCCCGTCTCGTCCATGAAATCGCGCTGAGAGAACATATAGACATGCCCATTACGGAAGAAGTATGCCACCTGATTACAGGAGACCACAACGCCAGGGAAGCCCTGGAAATCCTTATGACCAGGGCCAAGAAAGCAGAGTCTGAAACCTATCCTATGTGAGGGTCGCCGGGCAGACATCGCCATAGGAAACTATGGGTGAATAGTTTCCTATGGCGATGAGCAACAGTGGCGTCATGTGGGGCAGGGAACTGTAGCCGAATAGGAAACTATTAGCGAAAAGTTTTCTGTCGGTGCGAACCGCCATGGCAGCAAGTCGAATAGGAAACTATATGCCAAAAGTTTCCCTATGAGTTGAAACACAGCGCTTCCATGCCGAACAGGAAACCATTTCCGCCATAAAAAATTTTATGCTTATCAGCGATTTACATGGTCTTTTATGCTATAATGAACATAAGTGTGAAAAGCAGTATCTGCTTTTTGCATGGTGCAATATGAGGTAGAACATATGAAAATTATTGGAGGAAGCGCCAGGGGCACTCTGCTGTCGGCTCCGTCCGGCAGAAATACCCGGCCTACGCTGGGACGGGTGCGGGAAAGCGTTTTCAATGTGCTGGCCAATGTGGGTCTTCTGGAGACCAGGGTGCTTGATATTTTTGCAGGTACCGGTGCCATGGGACTGGAAGCATTGAGCCGGGGTGCGTCGGAGGCTGTTTTTATTGATAAAGCCACCGGTGCGGTTATCAAAGAAAACGGGCGCCGCTGTCATGTGGATGACCGATGCCGCATCCTGAAAGGGGACGTTTCGTCCTCCCTTCGTGCACTTCAGGGGCAGACTTTCGACTACATTTTCATGGATCCGCCCTACAGGAAGGGATACATTAATGAAATCCTGGCACAGGTCTTTGCCTGTGGCCTTCCGGCGGAAGAAGCCATCATTATTGCAGAACATTCAGTATCCGAACCACCGGATTTGTCTCTTTTCGAAGGGAAATGCGAGTTATGGAAAGAGAAAAAGGTGGGAGCGATTGTTGTAAGTTATCTGCAGTGCAGATAATGAGGAGAAGGTTTGAATGAAATTAGCTATATGCCCCGGAAGCTTTGATCCGGTCACCTATGGTCATCTCGATATTATCAGAAGAAGTGCCGGTCTTGTAGACAAACTGATTGTGGCGGCTTTTTTGAATCCCACAAAGCACTACATGTTCACCACGGAAGAACGCATCACCATGCTGAAGGAAACGACGAAGGATATTCCCAATGTGGAAGTGGATGCCTTCGACGGACTTCTGAATGAATATGCAGCCAGAAAGAACTGCCATCTCCTGATTCGAGGACTCCGGGCATTCAGCGATTTCGAATATGAATTCCAGAGAGCCCTGATGATAAAAAAGATTGATCCCACCCTGGAAACAGCATTCTTTATGACGGATGGCCGTTATTCCTATCTTTCTTCTACCGGCGTCCGGGAGCTGGCCCATTTTAATGGAGATGTAACCTCCATGGTGCCGCCCTTTGTCCAGGAAATGATAAAAAGGAAAGTAAATTCTATTAAGAAATGAGGCTGCCGATTATGGATACAAGAAAACTTCTGGAAGAACTTGAAAATGTAATTAACAATGCCAGCGAAGTCCCCTTCACCAATAAGAAAATGGTGGATAAGGACGAGGTGGAAAGGCTGATTGACGCCATTAACCAGTCCCTGCCCAACGAACTGGAAAGTGCAAGACGGATTGTGGCCGATAAGGAACGAATCATGCTGGATGCCGAAAAGAAGGCGGAAGATACGGTAGCCCAGGCCAAGGACTACATTGCCCGCATTACGGAAGAAAGCGAACTGGTGAAGCAGGCCCAGGAAAGAGCGAATGAAGTCATTTCCGCTGCCAACAAATCGGCCGATGAGCTGCGTACCAGTTCCGTCACCTATGCCACCGATGTGCTGAAGTATGTGGAAACGAATATGGAAAACGTGCTGGACAGCCTGAAAAAGAACCGCCAGAGCCTGATTGATTCCAATTCCGCCGCTGCCCGCCAGCAGGAACAGCAGCCCCAGGATACACAGAAGAAATAAAGATACTGCATGCCGGGGCATGCAGAGAGGGAAGACCGGATTCGGTATTTCCTTAAGCCAAATGATTCTTAACCTTACTTTCTGGGTCTTTTGAAACAGGGGGACAGGCCTATGGGAACCGATGGAGACAAAAGGAGAGCTATACTTCTTTGTTTATGTATTGCATGTGTTCTCATGGGGCTGTCCTTTTTTGTGCTGGATCCCCTGTCCCTGCGGGAAGAAAAGGCACCGCCGCCGGTGGAGGTAGCCAGGCCTTCGGGCAAGGGGGGAACCATTCTGGTGTATGTGGTAGGCGCCGTAAAGAACCCCGGCGTGTACGAAATACCGGAAGGCAGCCACTATTATGATGCGGTGAAGGCAGCGGGAGATGTACTTCCCTATGCCGATGTGAACGGGGTGAATATGGCAGAGCCGGTGACGGAAAGTATGAAAATATACATTCCCCTGGACCCCTACATGAAGGATCCCGGCGCCCTGGGCCTGGTGAATATCAATACAGCCGGTGCCAAAGAGCTGGAGACCCTGCCCGGGGTAGGCAAGGTGACTGCGGAAAAAATCATAGCCTACAGGGAGGAGCATGGCTGGTTTAACAGCAAGGAAGACCTGAAACACGTACCGTCCATCAGCGATGGGAAATTCAAGAAACTGGCGGATAAGATCACACTATGAATACCAAGTATCCCCTGCTTTGGAGTGCCCTTTGCCTGGCGCTGGGAATCATGCTTTATGATGCATTTCCCTCTTTTATCATGGGCTTTCTCCCGGCGCTTCCCCTGGCAGGCGGATGCTTTCTTCTTTTTGCCCTGCTGTGGAAAGGAAAACGGGGGATAGCAGTCCTCCTTCCGATCCTGTTCATTCTTTTCTGCGGCATGGGACGCATGTTTCTGGCAGACCTGTACTGGCAGCAGCAGTCATCCTGGGCGGCAGGGAGCGAAGGCCGATGGCAGGGGATTGTGAAAGAAGCGCCGGCGGTGAATGAGAAGGGCGAAGTATATGCCCGCTATTACACGGAGCTGGAGACTGTAACCTATGGAGACGGGGAGACGAAATCCCTGTCCGGCACCGCTTTCCTCTATGATACGGAGCCAAAGACTTTTTACCGCACCGGAGACAGGATTTCCGTCACCGGAAAAATGACGGCGGTGAGGATTTACAAAAATCCCGGCAAAATTGATCTGGAAGGAAGGTACCGGAGCCGCCGGCTTATCGGACGGATTTATCCAAAGCAGAAGGCCGCCGTCCACTTGGAAGGAAGAAGCGGAAAATATGAGGCCGCCAGGAAGGCCGATGAAATCAAGGAGAAGATTGCGGCCTGGTTTGCACCCTACATGGATTCCATCAGGCTTCACATCCTTATGACCCTCCTTTTTGGCGGCAATTACGGTGACATACCGGAATCCATTATGAACTCCTTTTCCGCCACCGGTATCATCCACATTCTTTCTGTTTCCGGCTCCCATGTGGCCCTTCTTTTCGGCTTTCTTTATTTTCTGGGGAAATGGCTTCACCTGCCGAGAAAATTGGTGATTGGCGGTGCCGTGGTACTGGTGCTTTTCTATTCCTTCCTGTCAGGACTGGTGCCGCCGGTGATTCGTGCGGCGGTGATGGGGATTCTTTCCGTAGGCGGCGTATTTCTGGAAAGGGAAAAGACATCCCTTAACCTCCTTGGCGCTGCAGTGGCAGGCATGCTGCTATGGGATCCTTTTTACCTTTATGATGTGAGCTTCCAGCTCTCCGTAGGGGCATCGGCGGGCATTCTTATCTTTTACCGGCCCCTTATGGGAGAGCTGCTGCCCCTTCCCCTTCTTCCCAAATGGGTGAAGGAAGGCGTCGCCCTTTCTACGGCGGCCCAGGTGCTGACCATTCCCGTCATGCTTTATGATTTTCACACCTTTCCCCTCTATTTCATTCCTGCCAACCTTTTTGTTACGCCCTTTTTGGAATGGGTTATTATCGCAGGGCTGCTGGCTGCTGCTGCGGCGCCGGTCTTTCTGCCCCTGGCAGGAGGAATTCTTCATGTGTCCGACTATCTTCTCTGGGCGGGCATTCATCTGAATCTTCGCCTTTCCGCCTGGCCCCGGGCTGCCCTGCAGACAGGCAGCATGACCCTGGTGCAGGGGATTCTCTATTACGCCACCGTGGCTTTTCTCTATTTCAAAAAGGAAATCACCGCCTTCCGATGGCGGACTGTCAGTGCCCTGGGGGTCTGGAGCGGTCTTCTGGGCCTTACCCTCTTTCTCTATGTGACGAAACCGGAGACCCTGGTCTGCTTCCCTGATCTGGGGCCTGATCAGGGAGCCATCCTTGTCACCGGCGGCCATAAAATTTTATACTATAAGGGCGGCAGCATTCCTTCCCACACATCGGACTGGGAATGGAAATCCATTCTGGGCTATGAAGGTGTTTTTGATGCAGATGTGCTGATTCTGAACCTGGAGGATGTGAAGGAGCCTATTCCTCTCACCCTGCCGGTGAAGGTAAGGGAAATATGGGTCACCGGGGGAAGGGTGGAAAAGAAGGCGCCCTGGCTCATGGAAGGCTTTGAAGGCACCCTTCGGCCTCTTTCCGCCTGCCGCCTTCGTCTGGGAAATCTGTCCTTCCTTACCAACGGAAGCAGCTGGCTCCTTTCAGAAGGGGACAGGGGAGTCTATCTTTCCGGGGAAAGAGGGCTTTCGGATATTTCCTTTCCCCGTCATACCCTGTGGGCCGCCTCGGGGCGAAAGAGGGGGGAGGGCATACCGGAGGAGGAAATAGACAGGGTGCAGGCGGAAGTTATTGTGTACGGCGGAAGCCATCTCGCCTCCTCCTTTGAGGATATGGATTTATTTGAATTTAAAAATTACCCCGCAGCCAATGTGTATCAGGAAGGCATGCAGACCGCATCCTTCCGGGGGAGATGGGAGCTGGAAGGCACATCATGGTTATGAAGAAAGTGAATAAGAATAACTGCTTCTTTTTGTACGGCGATGATCCCGTATCAGCCAATATCCGCAAGAGGAGTCTCATTGCCTCCTATTTCCATGGAAATCCGCCGGATGTGACACTCTTTGACGGAAACGGCAGCTTCGATGAATACAAAAATGCGCTGGAAGGGCAGTCCCTCTTTACAGCGGAAACGGCGGTGGCCATCCACAATCCTCCCTTCTTGAAAAGACGGTCGGAAAAGGAGGATAAAAAGGAAGAAATCTTCCTGCAGATTTTAAAAGATTTATCCCCTGAGATTCTGCTGGTGATCCTGGTGGACGGGAAGGTGGACAAGAGGACAAAAATTGTAAAGACCCTCCTTTCCATCTGCACCGCCGAAGAGTACAGCCTCATGAATCCCCGGGACGCGGCGGGCACCATGATACGCATGCTGGCGGATGAAGGGAAACGGGTGGACTATGAAGCCCGGGGATACCTGGAAACGGTTCTCTCTTCCTGGGAGCAGATTTCTTCTCCCCTTCTGCAGACGGAATGTGATAAAATTGTGCTGATGTGCGGAAACAGGGACACGGTGACCCGGAAACTGCTGGAAGCGGCGCTTCCGGACTACATGAACCAGGGCATTTTCCGCTTTACCGATGCCCTGTTGGACAAAAAGGCGGCGGTGGTGCTGGAAAGTGCGGACCGCGTTTTCACGGATATTCCATCCACCATCAAAAATCTGGGATTTCTTTCTTCCAAATTCAGAAAGATTAAAATTTTCCATGAAATGAAAAGATGCCGCCGTCCGGAATCGGAAATCAAAGAGGCCCTGGGGGCACGTACTTCCTGGATGTGGCGGAATATGCAGCAGGAAGCGTCCAAAGTGAAGGAAAGGGATGCGGAATGGTTTCTGCTCCAGATTTTTAATTATCAGATGAAGACAAGGCAGGGGGCTTCAGACCTGGAACTGAAGGACCTGCTTCTTACATATTGCATGAAATGAAGGTAGCTGTTCATTGAAATTACGAATCAAACGCATAGCAGGCATGATTTCACTGGTGGCACTCCTGTCGGGAGTAGCCGCCCCCTTTCTCTGGGTGAAAGGAGATGCTGTTATTCCCGGCGTCCGGATTAACGGCATTTCCGCCGGCGGCCGGTCAAGGGCGGAGCTCATGGATGTCCTGGATGAGCAGAACAGAGCCATGGAAAAGGAAAAGCTGGCACTGGTGAAGGATTCCTCCCGGGAAGAATGGAGCTATAAGGATCTTCATGTCCGCTATGATGAGCACAGCCTGGATGAGGCTATGGAAATCGGAAGGCAGGGAAGCCTTTTCAAACAGTGGGAGGTCCGGTGGAAGGTTCTTCTTTCCGGCAGATCAGCCCATATTGACGCCGCATTTGATGAGAATGTCTTAAAGGATAAAATCGGGGAACTTGTGAAGAAATACGGGCAGCCGGCCCAAAATGCCCTGCCCCGCTTCCATAATGACGGCTCCGTCACCTTTTCCAGAGGGCGGCCCCATCTGGCTGTGAAGGAAGAAGACCTTACGAATAAAGTGAGGGAAATGCTGGAAACAGGAAAGGGAGGGGAAATAGAAATCCCTGTCACCGAAGAGGTGAAGCCCAATATGTCGGACAAAGAAGCGTCGGAAGTGAACAGGGTGCTGGGAAGATACAGCACCTCCTTTGGAGGAGATGCCAACAGGAGTAGCAATATTTCCCTGGCTGCAGAAAAAATCAGCGGCACCTACCTGAAGCCGGGGGATGGTTTTTCTTACAACCAAACCACCGGATCCCGTTCCGCCGCCAACGGATACAAGGAAGCGCCGGTCATTATCAACGGCAAACTGGAGCCCGGTTCCGGCGGCGGTGTATGCCAGGTGAGTTCCACCCTTTTCAATGCGGTCATCCTTTCCGGACTGGAAGTGACCCAGAGAACCTGCCATTTTTCTCCCGTATCCTATGTGCCTCTGGGGCGGGACGCCACTGTGGCGGAAGGGGTGATTGACTTCTGCTTCCGCAACCATCTGAAGCACGGCGTCTACATTTATGCCGAATACGCACCGGGCCGGGTGACCGTATGGATACTGGGCAATGAGGAAGACAGGCCTTCCTATGTGGATATTTCAAAAATAAAAGAAGAAACGGTTCCCTTCAAGACCGTGAACCGTCTGGATCCATCCCAGAAGGAGGACAAGAAGACGGAAGAAGGGCATGAAGGGAAAAATGTAACCATCAAACAGAGCGTGAAATGGGCCGACGGAAGGGTATATCATGACATCTTCGAATCGGACTATGAAGCGGTGGATACGATGGTGACTTATAAGAATAAAGAAGACCTGCCGAAAGATGGAGAGGGCTGAATCATCATAGGAAAGAGGCCTCTCTTGCAGGCAGGCTTTATCATGAAAGGAGTACATCCATGGGAAAATACCGTCTGCAGTCACGGAATAAGAATTCCATGATTACATTGATGGAAGTAGATACAGAATGCCGGGCCTGGTATATCAAGGCAGACGACAGGAATGCGGCTGTCCGCGCCCTGAAGGCTATGGGAAAGGAACTCACTCCGGTGGAGTCCATTTATGTAAATGGAGAAGACGTATCGGATGAAGTGTTTGCAGCCATTGCCCTGGACATGGGAGCCCCGTCGTATAAGGAACCGGAAGATTCCATGCCTTCCGGTGACATGGGCGTAGAAGACATTCCTCTCCCGGGCGAGGAGCCTATGGAAAATTTCGCTCTTCCTCCCGACGAAATGGCCCTTCCCACCCTGGATGATATTCCGCCGGACGCGGCGCTGCTGCCGCCGGAGACAGGCAGTGTACCGGAAATGGATATGCCGGACATTCTGCCTGACCTTACCAGCGTGCTTCCCAAGAGTGCCTTCATTTCCTCTCCTAAGGACGGGGGAAAGAAGGGGGGCGCTGTGAATGGTATCTATCTGGGACGGAAGCACATTACCGGCGAGCCGGTGGACATCAGAACCATTACGGATGAGGCGGACGGCGTCATTGTCAATGGCACCGTCATCAGCTGCGAAGTGAGGGAACTCCGCAGCAAGAAAAAGCTCTTCATCATGCGCCTGGCCGACGAGACCAATGGTATTTCCTGCAAGAAATTTTTTGATCATCCCGAAGAAGCGGCGGGGGTGGAATCACTGAAGCCCGGCACCGTAGTCAAGGTGAGGGGCAATGTGCGCTATGACAAGTATTCCGGCGGCAATGCATTGGAACTTCTTCTCCTGCAGATAGAAAAGGGAGAAGCCAAGGTCATCGACCATGAAGACGACTATCCCACCCCCCGGGTGGAACTCCATCTTCATACAAAGATGAGCCTTGACGGTCTCATTGATAACGAAGAAATCATCAAGACCGCCGCCAAATGGCACCATCCGGCTGTGGCCATTACGGATCATGGCGTCATCCAGGCTTTCCCGAAAATCCAGGATCTGGCGGAAAAATACCACCAGAAGGTAATTTACGGCATGGAAGGGTACATGATCAATGAGATTCCGGAAAATCCGGACACCGACCGCCAGCAGTACAACCATATCATTATCCTGGCGAAAAACATTACAGGCCTCCGCAACCTGTACCGCATGGTCACCCTGTCCCATCTGAAGTTCTACAGGAAGCGGCCGCTCATTCCCAAGCCCATTCTGGAAGAATATCACGAAGGCCTCATTTACGGCTCCGCCTGCGTAATGGGTGAATTTTTCCGTGCCGTCCTGGCCGGGGAAAGTGATGAGGAACTTATTCAAAAGGCAAAATTTTACGATTACCTGGAAGTGCAGCCCCTTGGAAATAATGAATTTCTTATCAACGAAGATAAATTCGGCAATGTGAATTCCGAAAAAGACCTGCAGGATCTGAACCGGAAGGTCATTGAAATCGGGGAAAAGGCAGGCCGCCCTGTGTGTGCCACCTCCGATGCCCATTACATGTTTGCCGAAGACCAGAGAAATCGGGACATTCTTCTTTCCAACTGGGAAAAGCCAGGGAAAATCGAATCCCATCCCCCTGTATACATCCGTACTACCCAGGAAATGCTGGATGAATTCTCCTACCTTCCCAAGGATAAAGCCATTGAAATCGTTGTGACCAATACCCGGAAGATTGCAGAGCAGTGCGAAGTTTTGAAGCCGCTGGCGGAGGAATGGAAATCCTACAACCCGAAAATTTCCGGCGCCGACGATAAACTGGTGAAAATGTGCTATGACAATGCCCATGCCATTTACGGAGACCCTCTCCCCAAAATCGTGGAAGACAGGCTGATCCTGGAACTGACACCGATTATCAAGCACGGCTACGGCGTACTGTACTACATTGCCCACAAGCTGGTAAAACACTCCAACGACCGGGGCTACCTGGTAGGCTCCCGAGGCTCTGTAGGCTCCTCCTTCGTAGCCACCATGTCAGGCATTACGGAAGTCAACCCCCTGCCTCCTCACTATGTATGCCCCAAGTGCCACTGGACACAGTTCTTTACCGACGGCTCCGTAGGCGGCGGATTCGACCTTCCCGACAAGAAATGCCCGGAGTGCGGCACGCCCCTCAATAAAAACGGTCACGATATTCCTTTTGCCGTATTCCTCGGCTTTGACGGCGATAAAGTCCCTGATATCGACCTGAACTTCTCCTCCGGCGATGACCAGGGCGTGGCCCATAAGTACACAGAAGAACTCTTCGGACGGGACAACGTATTCCGCGCTGGCACCATTGCAGGCATCCAGGATAAGACGGCCTACGGCTTTGTTAAGAAATATGCAGAGAACCGGGGCCTCACCTTCAATGATATTTTCATCGAAAAACTGGCTGCCGGCGTGGCGGGGGTAAAGCGCACCACCGGACAGCACCCGGCAGGCATTATGGTATGCCCAAGGGACATGGACATCCACAATTTCACACCCCTCCAGTATGCCGCCAACAAGAAATACCTGAAGGATGAAGAGGGCAATGTGATTCCCGGTACCATTACCACCCACTTCGATTACCATTCCATTTCCGGCCGTATGCTGAAACTGGATATACTGGGCCACGATGATCCCAAGGTCATCCGTATGCTTCAGGATATTACGGGTATCGACCCCATGTCCATTCCCTTCGATGACAAGAAGACACTCTCCCTTTTCAGTTCCACCGAAGCCCTGGGTATCACGCCCCAGCAGCTGGCGGCGGTGATTGGAAACAAAGGGGTCACTGTCGGTGCCCTGGGCCTTCCGGAATACGGCACCCCCTTCGTCAGGGGCATGCTGGAAGACACGAGGCCGAAAAACTTCTCCGAACTGGTACGAATTTCCGGCTTCTCCCACGGTACCGACGTATGGCTGAACAATGCCCAGGACCTCATCAAAAATGGTACAGTCAAACTGGAAGATGCGATTTCCACCCGTGACGACGTAATGAACTACCTCATCAACCACGGCGTCAAGCCCCTTACCTCCTTCAAGGTCATGGAAAATGTCCGTAAGGGGAAGGGCCTTGAAAAGAACGGTTCCAACAACAAGGCGGAACTGGACGCCGCCCATGTACCCCAGTGGTTCATCGACTCCTGCCTTAAAATCGGCTATCTCTTCCCAAGGGCCCACGCCGTGGCCTACGTTATGATGGCCTTCCGCATTGCCTGGTTCAAGGTGTACCAGCCCCTGGCCTACTATGCAGCCTACTTCACCATCCGCGCCGAAGGTTCCTTCAACGCACCGGTCATCCTGAGGGGACTGGAATCCCAGAAACAGGAACTGGCCCGCATTGCCTCCCTGGAGCATCCCACTGCCGTGGAAAAAGGAAATGCCACGGTCATCGAAGTGGCGGCGGAAATGTACCTCCGGGGGCTGGAATTCATGCCTATCAGCCTGGATAAGTCCGCCGCCTCCGAATTCAAGATGGTGGACGGAAAGCTCCTGCCTCCCTTCAACTGCATCCCCGCCCTGGGCGATTCCGTAGCCAAGGAAATCGTAAGGGCCAGGGACAGTCACCCCTTCACATCCAAAGAAGACCTTCGGAAGAGGGGTAAAGTAAGCCAGACCATTATCGACACCATGGACGACATGGGGATACTGAAAGACCTGCCGGAAGAAGAGCAGATGTCCCTCTTTGATTTCTAAAAGGAAATAAGGTTTAGGGAAGCATATTCTTAAAGCCCCTTGGCCGGTGTCTGGGGCCTGCGCCTTTACGGGCGCAGGGGCGCCGCTGACGCGGCAGGTTGTGTAGAAGGGTTGTGGTATTGCTCTGCAGGAGAGGGCACTATGGATACTTTCCAATGGGCCACATGACTTTGCAGAGAAGCATGGAGCAGTTTATTCTGCCCTGAATAGGGGTGGCAAGGGAACGAAATTTGTAGGGAGCCGTAGGCGACTGAAAATTTCGTGAGGCGCTTCCCTTTGGGTAAGTCCGGCGAAGCCGGATAGGGGGCGAACGTAGTGAGCCAATCATCAGGATGTTTATCATGCTATATGATACTGAAGGTAACTTTCGTAACGCTGACTTTATAATCATTGCCCGCAGGGCAGTCCACAACCCTCAGCGGCGCAGCCCTGTCGCCCCTTGAGTACAAGCGAATACACCCAGCCGCCATAGGCGGCCGCAACCTTCGGCCCGAAGGGCCGTCAACATTCCCCTCTGAACCCGGGGCTGCCTAAGGAAGCGCTGATTAAATCA
>DCJJ01000110.1:24218-34431 GCA_002320515.1 Dialister sp. UBA1703
TATGATTTAATCAGTGCTTCCCTAAAGCGGCCCCTTTATAATATTTGCTTTTTTCTCCATTCCCATGATATAATGACCTCAGTATCCGGGGTTATAGCTCAGTTGGTCAGAGCGCTTCGTTGACATCGAAGAGGTCTTTGGTTCGAATCCAAATAGTCCCACCAGAATATATAACCCGCCTCCGTGGCGGGTTTTTGTGTATCCGGGGATGGAAAGAAGGGAGAAGGTTGAAACTTTTTGCGGTGATTATGGTTCTTATTGCCGGCACCATGTGGGCAGGAACCGGCCTGGCGGCCCAGGATTTCTTCCGAAAAAGCACACTGGACTCCATGGACCTTACGGTATTTCGTATGTTTTCCGCCGGTTTCATCATGTTTTCCGTGTCCCTCATCAAGGGAAAACGGAAACCGGGAATCAGGGAAATCAGAAAGCGCCCTCTTCTTCTCCCAAACCTTGTGTTCTACGGCATTGTGGGGCTTATGCTCATGCATTATACCTACTTTGCCTCCATCGCTGCAGGCAATGCAGCGGCAGCCACAGTGATCCAGTATACCTGTCCTGCCATTGTGATTTTATGGGTCTCCCTGAAAGGAAAAAAATGGCCGGCAGGGGGAGAGCTTCTGGCAGTCGTCCTGGCCATAGCCGGTGTGTTTCTCCTTGTTACCGGCGGCGATTTCCATCGGATTTCCGTGCCTGCGGAGTGCGTGTACCTGGGACTGGCATCGGCTGTTTTCTTTGCCGTCTGCGCCGTTTATCCCAAGCATCTCATGGGGACGCTGGACAATTCCTTCATTTTGGCCATCGGCATGTTCACCGGTGCTTTGTCGGCCTGGTTCATTGATCCCGTCACTGATTTTACAGGATTCTTTGAAAGGGATGTGCTCTTCGACTCCTTCTGGATAGTTATTTGCGGCACGGTGGTCGCCTTTACCTGCTACAATGCCGGACTCCATTACCTCAGTGAATCCCAGGCCTCCGTTACCGCCACCGTGGAACCGGCGGTTTCAGTGATTGCATCCCTCTTCCTTTTTAACGTCAGATTCGACTGGGTGCAGGCAGTGGGCATCCTGCTTGTCATCCTCGCCATAGCCGCACCGGCATTGGGGAGAAAGGACTCCCGTTCGGCAGGGAGGCGAAACGGTTCATAGAGTGATGAGGAAAGTTTCCTACCCGGCATGACACAGGAGCAGTTCATTGCGACAGGAAACTGTTTGCGAAAAGTTTCCTGCAGGGCATGATACGAAAGCAGTTCATCACGGCAGGAACCTATTTCATAGATGCGACATTTATAGTAAAATAGAGACTGAATGTAGATTATCGTTATACAGGAGTCATTATGGATACAGAACACATCAGGAATTTTTCAATTATTGCCCATATCGACCATGGCAAGTCTACCCTGGCGGACCGGCTCATCGAGCTTACCGGTACGGTGCAGAAGAGGGACATGGAGGCCCAGATCCTGGATACCATGGATTTGGAAAGGGAAAGGGGCATTACCATTAAGGAACAGTCCGTGCGCCTTATGTACAAGTACGAGGACGGAGACACCTATGAACTGAACCTCATTGACACCCCAGGCCATGTGGATTTTAATTACGAAGTGTCCCGCAGCCTGTCCGCCTGCGAAGGGGCTATCCTTATTATTGACGCCACCCAGGGGGTACAGGCCCAGACCCTGGCCAATGTATACCTGGCCCTGGACCACAATCTGGAAATCATTCCGGTTATCAATAAAATCGACCTGCCCAGTGCGGATATTGACCGGGTGAAGAAGGAAGTGGAAAATATCATTGGTCTTGATATGTCCGACGCCATTCCCGTTTCTGCGAAAACCGGAGAAAATGTGGAGGAAGTGCTGAAACGGATCGTGGAGCAGGTGCCGCCGCCTCCGGATAACAGTAAAAAGCCGCTGCGCTGTCTGATTTTTGATTCCATCTTCGATTCTTATAAGGGAGCCATTGCCTATGTACGGGTCATGGACGGTGAAATTAAGCCGGGCATGAATATCCGCATGATGGCTTCCGGCAAGGTGTATACGGTGACGGAGGTGGGCTATTTTTCTCCATTCCCCAAAGCTGCCGATGTACTTACCTGCGGCTCCGTAGGCTATGTGGCAGCCAGCATTAAGAATGTGCAGGACTGCGAAGTGGGGGATACCATTACCACCGCGGAAAACGGCGCTTCTGAAGCGCTGCCGGGGTATCGCAAGGCGCTCCCCATGGTATTCTGCGGCCTGTATCCCATCGAAAGCAAGGATTATGACAATCTGAAGGAAGCGCTGGAAAAGCTCAAGCTTAACGACGCTGCCCTGGAATTCGTGCCGGAAACGTCCCAGGCCCTTGGCTTCGGTTTCCGCTGCGGTTTCCTGGGCCTGCTCCATATGGATGTGGTGCAGGAAAGGCTGGAGAGGGAATACCACCTGAAGCTCATCACCACAGCCCCTTCCGTCATTTACCATGTGTTCAAAACAGACGGCACCATGGTGCCGGTGGACAACCCGGCAGAACTGCCGCCTATGACAAAAATCGAACACATCGAAGAACCGGTGGCCAAGGTGGATATCCTGGTGCCATCGGACATGGTGGGGAACGTGATGGAACTGGTGCAGAACCGCCGGGGCGTATTCCAGACCATGGAGTATCTGGATGAAACCAGGGTGGATCTGTCCTACAAGATTCCTCTGTCGGAAATCATTTTCGATTTCTTTGATAAATTGAAATCCTGCACCAAAGGCTATGCATCCCTGGACTACCAGCTGGACGGCTACCAGAAAACCGACGCAGTGAAGCTGGATATCCTTCTGAACGGCGACCTGGTGGATGCCCTGTCCATCATCGTCCACCGCAGCAATGCCCCTGCCCGGGGCCGCGCCCTGGCGCTGAAGCTGAAGGACATCATTCCCCGCCAGCAGTTCGAAGTGCCCATTCAGGCTGCTATCGGCAGCAAAATTATTGCCAGGGAAACCATCAAAGCCTATAAAAAAGACGTTCTTGCCAAGTGCTACGGCGGCGACGTGACCCGTAAGAAGAAACTGCTGGAAAAGCAGAAGGAAGGGAAAAAACGGATGAAACAGGTAGGCAGCGTGGAAATCCCGCAGGAAGCATTCATGGCGGTTCTGAAAGATGACTGACCTGGGGCTCTATATTCATATACCCTTCTGTAGAAGCCGCTGTGCATACTGCGGCTTCTATTCCGTTGGGACAAAGCCGGATGACCGCTTTATCAGGGCCCTGGAAAAGGAAATGGAAATGAGGAGTCCCGATTTCAAAGACCGACTCTGTGACACCATCTACCTGGGCGGCGGCACCCCTTCCTCCCTCACGGAAAAGCAGCTTGCGGCGGTTATGGAAAATATCCGGAAAAATTTCCATATTTCCGAAAATGCTGAAATAACTATGGAAATGAATCCCTGCGACATGACGGACTCCTATCTTAAAAATGCCAGGGCCCTTGGCATTAACCGGATTTCCATAGGCGTCCAGAGCCATAATGACCGGCTCCTTCAGGCCATCGGCCGCCTTCACAACGCCTCCGAGGCGGAAAAGGTGGTAAAAAGAGCCTATGCTTTGGGATTTCACAATATGAGCATCGACCTTATGTATGAGCTTCCCGGACAGGGGGTGGAGGATTTCAGGAAATCCCTGCTCTGGGCGGTACACCTTCCCATTACCCATGTGTCCGTGTACAGCCTCATTCTGGAAGAGGGCACCCGCTTTTCCCAGCTGGCGGAAAGGGGACTCCTTCAGCGGCCTACGGAAGAGGTGAGCTGGGCTATGTATCAGGACATGTGCCGCATCCTTCCTCATTACGGCTTTGAACGGTATGAAATATCAAGCTTTGCCCGAAAGGGATACCGCTCTAAACACAACAGGAAGTACTGGCAGCTTTCCGACTACCTGGGCTTGGGGCCGGCCGCTTCCTCCCGCATTGGAAGGACAAGATTCACCATAAGCCCCGGCGTCAGGCTCTATGAAAAGGAACTTCTCACCGGCGGAAAGCCGCCGGCAGAGGTGGAGAACCTTTCTGAAAAGGATGAAATGGAAGAATACTGCTTCCTCCATCTTCGCATGAAGGAAGGCATTCCGCTGGAGGATTTTGAAAAGCGATATGGACACCCTCTGGCTTACTGGTATGAAAAGCAGGTGGACATGCTGAAAAGACGGAAACTTCTGAAAGAAGAGAAGGGCCATCTCTTCCTTACCTATCATGGCGCCGCCCTGGGAAACTATGTATTCGAGCAGTTCCTGAGGGACGAATAGATATGGGGAAGCGCTGATTACATCACTGTCTGCTTTTGTTCTTAAATTTTTATGCAATGCAAGGAATGGGGCTGCCATTTATTGACCAATTTTACGTCAGCCCCTTTTCTTTTTGGCTCTGTTGGATTATCATAGGGGTAACCCTTTGGAATAAAATTTCATAAGGAATACGAAGCATCGCGGCTTCCTTTGACGGGGAAAACCCGTGGATTTCAGCTGCGATGACTTTTTTATTGGAGGGAGATTTTGTTATGCCTGTTTCTTACATGGAAATCAATCTGAATGCACTTCGCCACAATCTGAGAGTCATCCGCCATCACCTGCCGAAAGAGGTAAATGTACTGGCCGTTGTCAAGGCCAATGCCTATGGCCACGGCGCCGTAGAAACGCTCCGCATTGCAATGGAAGAAGGATATACCGCCGCTGCCGTAGCCCGGGTGGAAGAAGGGGCTGAGCTCCGCCGCGCCGGATTCGCCTGCCCTATTTATGTACTGGGCCTTCCTCTTCCGGAAGATATGCTCATGGGCGTGAAATACGACCTCACCCTGCCGGTGGACGACACGGTGGATTTGGACGCTTTTGAAGATATTGCTAAAGGCGCCGGCAAGACAGTGGAAGTGATGATGCCTATTGATACAGGCATGAACCGTATCGGCACCCATCCGGAAGATGTGAAGCCCTTCCTGAAGAAGCTGGCCCTCTACCCCCACCTTCATCTCCATGGCACCTGGACCCATATGGCTACCGCTGACTGCAAAGATAAATCCGCTGCCCTGAAACAGCTGGACCGCTTCGATGAAGCCATTGCCCAGATGCCCGTTATCGACGATTTCGTCATTTCCTCCGCCAACAGCGCCGGCGTCATCGACATCCCCAAAAGCTGGCACAACCTGGCCCGCCCGGGCATCATTATCTACGGACCCCAGCCTTCCGATGAAATGGAAAACAAGCTGGATCTCCAGTACGTCATGCGTATCGTCAGCCATGTCACCCATGTACAGACACTCCACAAAGGTGAAGCTATCGGCTATGGCGGCACCTATGTAGCAGACAGGGACATGAAGACCGCCACCGTCCCCATCGGCTACGCCGACGGCTATCCAAGGTGCCTCTCCAATAAGGGAGAAGTCCTCCTTGGAGGAAAACGCTGCCCCATTGTGGGACGCATCTGCATGGACCAGTTCATGGTGGCAGTAGATGATTCTGTGAAACCGGGGGATGAAGTCATCCTCATGGGTAGACAGGGAGAAGGAGAAATCACACTGGACGAAGTGGCAAAGACCGCTGGCACCATTCCCCATGAAATCACCTGCGACCTGAAGAGAATTCCTCGGGTTTTCGTAGAAAAATAAAAAAGACTTTCCTTTATCCGCTCTTTATGCTATAATACTCCTTGTTAGGCGTCTATAGCTCAGTGGATAGAGCACTGGTCTCCGGAACCAGGTGTCGAGAGTTCGAATCCCTCTAGACGCACCAGAAATTGAAATCCTTATGCCAGAAATCCGGCATAAGGATTTTTTGATAAGGAGGACCTATGGACAAGGACGAAAAGACAGATTCCCTGGAAGATAGGGAACTGACGGAAGAAGAGCTGCAGGAATTCATGGCATCCTATAAGAAAGAACTGGCTCATATCTACAAAATGGCCAGCGCCAAAAAAGCCTTTCTGGCCCGCCAGAAGCTGCCGCATCTGAAAGCGGCACTGGAGGAATGTGACCGGGACATGAGGCAGGACATAGAGGAGCTGAAAAAGAAATACGGCATCCACTATTGATGCTTTCTCATTGAAATCTAATTTGAAAAAAGAGGCGCCGTATGGTATATTATCCATGTCGCCTGGTGAAGGCGGCGGCACTGAAAAATCTTTTGAAATCAAATAAAAAAAGATTTGACAGAATGCCTCGAAAATGATATAATCATTTTCGTTGAACGGATCATTAGCTCAGCTGGCAGAGCACCTGACTCTTAATCAGGGTGTCCGGGGTTCGAACCCCTGATGATCCACCAGAAATCAAATCCCACGGTTTTCGTGGGATTTTTTATTGTATAATGCAGGTTTATCAGCGAGCCCGATGGAGTCAGCCGCCAAAGGCGGCATATTAAATTCGTTGCCCGAAGGGCAATCCACAACCCTCAGACGCGAAGCGTCTGTCAAACCTAAGAACATTTGCGCCGGCAGGTGCATCAAACTTTAGGGAAGCACTGATTAATTCGATAACGATTTAATCAGCGCTTTCCCAGAACCCTCATACCGCAGGCACAGGCCTCTCCCTTTGGCCCATAGAATCCCCCTGCCATTTATGATAAAATAGGGCAAAACGGGAAAAATTCTTCGGAGGTGTCCTATGAAATACAGAAGTACCAGAAGTAATGAAACAGTGACGGCATTAGAAGCGCTGGTGAAGGGCCTGGCCGATGACGGCGGCCTGTATGTGCCGGAAGCACTGCCTGCTCCCTTTCTCCATGCCGATGAACTGAAAGATATGAGCTATGAGGAGCTGGCGGCCTTTGTGCTGTCCCATTTCCTCACTGATATTCCGAAAGAGGAACTGAGGAAGCTGACCCACAGCGCCTATACCGGTACCTTTGAGACGGAAGAAATCGTACCGGTGAAGCCTCTTTCCCAGGCTTTTTCCATGGCGGAAATGTTCCATGGCAGAACCTGCGCCTTCAAGGATCTGGCCCTTTCTCTTTTCCCGTACCTCCTTGTGTATGCCAAAAAGGAAGAGAAGGATGGCAAGGAAATCCTTATCCTCACTGCTACCTCCGGCGATACGGGCAAAGCAGCGCTGGAAGGGTTCCGCGATGTGCCCGGCGTCCATATTATGGTATTCTATCCTTCCCATGGCGTAAGCCCTCTCCAGAAGGACCAGATGCAGAAACAGCTGGGGAGCAATGTGAGGGTCGTGGGCATTGAAGGTAATTTCGATGACGCCCAGGGGACGCTGAAGCAGGTCTTCGGCAGCAGTCTTAGGAAGGAAGAGGCGGATAAGGGTGTTCTTTTCTCCAGCGCCAATTCCATCAATATCGGCCGTCTCCTGCCTCAGGTGGTGTACTATGTATGGATCTGGCTGAAGCTTTTGAAAAACGGCTCCATCGGCCCTGATGAATCATTCAACGTGGTGGTGCCCACCGGCAACTTCGGAAATATTCTGGCAGCCTGGCTGGCGAAACAGGTGGGGGCGCCTATCGGACAGCTCATCTGCGCGTCCAATGAAAATAAGGTACTGGCTGATTTCTTTGAAACCGGCACCTACGACATTAACCGTCCCTTCTACATGACCGAAGCGCCTTCCATGGATATTCTGATTTCCTCCAATTTTGAACGGTTCCTCTACTACCTCACCGGCTCTGCAGAAAAGGTGAAGGAAAGCATGGAAATGCTCAAAAAAGAAGGGAAATATGAAGTATCTAAAGAAGCCTTTGCTAAAGCGGGCATGGAAATGAAAGGGGGCTGGGCTTCTCCGGAAGATATGAGCCGCGTGATGGGTGAAGTGTATGAAACTTACGACTACCTCATGGATCCCCATACTGCCGTGGCCTATGCGGTGTATGACCATTTGAGGAGGGAAGGGCAGATTCCCCGCCATTCCCATACCGTCATCATCAGTACGGCCCATCCCTATAAATTCCCCGGCGTTGTAGCCAAAGCCCTGGGCCTCCCGGAAATGGAAAGCCCCTATGATACCCTTCGTGAAATCGCGGAAAAGACGGGTATTCCCCTTCCCAGACAGCTGGGTGAGCTGGAAAGCCGTCCGAAACGGTTTACGGAAACGGTGGGCCGCAAAGATATGGCCGATACTATCCGCTCCTATGCGGAGGAAATTTTAAGGAAATAGTCCATGGTGATTACATAGAGACAGCAGAAAAGCAGGCTCCTGTGAGCCTGCTTTTCTGCTGTTTTTAACATGTATGGCAAATCCGGATTTTACAGGGCCATGGATTTAAAATTCTTTAAAATAATGGTATCATATATTTACAGAATAACAGTTAATATAACCATAGAACGGCAGTCACTTGTTTCCCTGGCAGGAGGAAATTCCGGAAAGACAGGCATTTCCATTTTACAGGCATTTTTGCATATCCTTTGCATATTATAGGGGCTTTTTATGAGATATAGAAATTGGAACGAAAAGGGAGAGCGGAAATTCCGGCTTTCCATACTGGCATTATTGATATTGGTACTGGTATCTATTCATTTCTTTGACCCCACCTTTTATCCTACGGTGTATCATTTGTCGGAGGATGGAGATTTGCGGGGCACCATTGCCTATTTGCACAGTTTCGGCATATATGCTGCGTTCATGAGCTTTTTCATTGATGTGGTTATCAATATCGTAGGATTTCTGCCGTCCATTTTTATTTCTACGGCCAATGGCCTTATATTCGGCCTGTTTTGGGGCGTCATCATTTCCTGGCTGGCGGAAACGGTGGGGGTTCTTATTTCCTTCTATGTCATGCGGACCCTCTTCAGGGGCATGGCCATGAATATTATCAACAAGAGTAAAACATTAAAGAAACTGGACTCCTATGATTCCTGGCAGGCCATGGCCATTGCCCGGGCCATTCCCTATATGCCCAACGGCCTTGTGACTGCCATTGCCGCCCTTTCCAGTATGCATTTCCGGTCATATGCCCTGGGATGTCTCATCGGCAAGCTGCCTTCCACGGCGCTGGAAGTAATCCTTGGACATGATGTGGTGAACATGGAGGAACATGCCCTTCGGCTTACCATCCTTATCATTCTGGTCACCCTTGTTTATGGAGGCATTTGGTATTATAACCGGAAGAGAAATCAGAAAAAGCAGGATCCATAAAGACGGCAGTGCGTGAAGACCGGTGAAATCAAAACGGCGCCCTTCTATGGCAAGGGCGCCGTTTTATGTGAAATCATCTTTCTACAGCCATTTCGCCGATAGGGTATAATAGAGGAAATGGAAAGGAGGCGCATCATGGAACCGAAAAGCACGGACAGCAGCGGCCTGTTTTTTATCAAAAGGCTGATTCAGCGGTTTAATGATGATAATGTGACTGCCCTGGCAGCGGAAGCTACCTACTATTTCATCCTGGGCCTCATTCCTTTCATGATTTTTCTGGTGAACAGTATGCTCTTCTTCGCCGCTCCCCAGATTCATGTGATTATGAGTCTCCTTTCCTACCTTCCTGACGATGTGGCGGTGGCCATGGAGGCCAATATCCTCCGCATTATCCAGGCCAGAAGCTCCATATGGCTTTTCATCGGTCTTGCCGGCGCCCTGTGGACCTCCTCCCAGGGAGTGGATACCCTCATCCGTTCCACGGATCTGGCGGTGTACGGCGACAGGAACAGGCAGTCCTACATCCGGGTGAATGCCAAGTCCATCATCTTCACCCTTTTTATTTCTTTTGCCATGATTCTTTCCCTGGGGCTCATCGTTTTCGGCAACGCCGTGGTCTATGCCATAGCCTACTACTTCCACGTGCCGGAAATCCTGCTGAAACTGTGGACCGTGGTGAAATTCGGCATCCCCTTTGTTATTATCGCCTTCTCTCTGGCCGTTTTCTACGAATACGCTCCTGCAGGCAGGCGGTCTGACTGGAGGAGAGTCATTACCTCCGCTTTCCTTGTCACCTCCATATGGATCGCATTAACCGCTGCCTACGGTTACTACATCCTCCACGTATCCTCCATGGGCCTTACCTACGGCTCCCTCATCGGCCTGGTAGTCCTTTTCATCTGGTTCCACCTGGCTGCCATGGTTATCATCGCAGGCGGGGAACTGATTGTCACCTGGGATGAAACGGTGGAAAGGTCACGTCTGGAAGGGAGTGAGGATTCAGAGGGTTCGGCCCGCTGAAGGCGGGCTGGTTCAGAGGGTTCAGAGGGGAAATTGGGCGCGCAGCCGCATGGTGGCTGGGATCGAGGATCGAAGATCGGGGCCGGGATAATTTAGGGAAGCGCTGATTAAATC
>DCJJ01000110.1:34522-37794 GCA_002320515.1 Dialister sp. UBA1703
AATTCTTATAAAAGCAGACTCTGCGAATTAATCAGTGCGTCCTTAGTGGCTGGTAGCTGGCAGCTAGTGGCTAGTAGCTGGAAAAACCATACAATCGCCCTGCGGGCGTTGGAAATGCACCCCTTCTGCCTACGGCACCTCCCCCGGAGGGGGAGGTTTGCTCTATGCTTCCTTAGGGCGATACCACCACCCTCGGCCCGCAGGGCCGTCGCTCCTTTCTATACAACCTGCCGACGCAGGCGGCCATAACCTTCGGCCCGTAGGGCCGTCAACCTTTCCCTCTGAACCTTTTCCAGAAACAAAAAACAGTGTCCCCAAAAAGAGGAGGACACTGTTTTTGATTTCATCCGATTATTTCACCTGTACCTGCACAGCAGGCTTGGATTCCATTTCTTCTTCATCCCGTCCCACGCACCAGGAGGCGAAGAGGGAGCCGGACACATTGTGCCATACGGAGAAGATGGCACCGGCAATGCCGCCGGCGGCGGTGAAGTACATAAGGGCCAGAGTAGAGGCGAGGCCGGAATTCTGCATGCCTACTTCGATGGTCATGGCCCGGACCTGGGCCTTGGTCATGCCGAACTTTCTGGCGCAGGTATAGCCCAGCAGCATGCCGCCCAGGTTGTGGAGAATGACTACGGCCAGAATGATGAGGCCGTTATCCAGAATGGTGCGGCCGGAGAGGGATACCACGCAGCCTACGGTGAAGATGATGACCAGAGCGGAAAACATGGGCATTATCTTCGTCACACGGGCTACCTGCCGGGGGAAGAAGTAGTTGAAGCCTACACCTGCCAGCAGGGGGAGAAGCACCATTTTCACAATGGACATCATCATGGAAGTGAAGCTGATGTCCACCCAGGCACCGGCAATGAGCCAGATGAGGAAGGGGGTGACGAAGGGGGCCAGGATGGTATTCACCATGGTCATGGAAACGGAAAGGGCCACGTCCGCGTGGGCAATGTAGGAAATTACATTGGACGCGGTGCCGCCGGGGCAGCAGCCCACCAGTACCACGCCGATGGCAATGGCAGGCGGCAGGGCAAAGAGCTTAATGAGCACAAAGGCAAGCCCCGGCATGATAACGAACTGGAGAAGGCTGCCCAGGGCCACATTCTTCGGCTGTTTGAATACATTCTGGAAATCCTTCGGCGTAAGGCTCATGCCCATGCCGAACATGATGATACCCAGCATGATGGGGATATAGGGGGCCAGCGGTTTCATGACAGAAGGCACGAAGATACCGAAAATGCCTGCCAGTATGACTCCCACCGCCATGTAGCGGGTACAGATACGGACGATTTTATCAAGCATAGGAAACTCCTTTATGGAAATATTCCTTCCGGGAGTGTCCTTCACGGAATTTCCGGAAGGAATGAGAAAAAGGGACGATCAGCCGATTTCTCTTTCTTTTTCAGCCCCCCTGGTTTTCAGAGGATGGTTCTTTTCATCCACCATGACTACCTTCGGCACGAAGGTGCGGGCTTCTTTTTCATCCATCTGGGCATAGGCAATGATGATGACCACGTCACCGATGGCGGTGCAGCGGGCGGCCGCACCGTTCAGGCAGATGACGCCGCTTCCCCGTTTTCCGGGAATGGTGTAGGTCTCCAGGCGGGCACCATTGTTGTTATTGCAGATCTGCACCCTTTCTCCCGGAAGGATGCCTGCTGCATCCATCAGATCCTCATCGATGGTAATGCTCCCCATGTATTCCAGATTTGCTTCCGTTACGGTGGCTCTGTGGATTTTGCCGTGCATCATGGTGTATGTCATTATTCTGCCTCCAGTACTACATTATCAATCAGTCTTGTTTTGCCGAATTTGACAGCCACAGCCAGCAGGGCTTTCCCTGTAATATTCTCTCCGATTTCCTTAAGGCCCGGCATGCCGTACATTTCCACATAGTCAATGTTGCTCATTGGCTCCGATTTGATTTCCTCCGTAACCTGGGAAATCAGCTTTTCCTTATTCCTTTCGCCCTTGTCAAACGTCTCACGGGCATGCTTCAAACTTCTGGAGAGCACCAGGGCTGCCTTGTGTTCTTCCGGGGAAAGATAAACATTCCGGGAACTCTTGGCCAGACCGTCTGCTTCCCGGACGATAGGCATAATGCGGAGGGTGACATTCATGAAAAGATCCTCCACCATGCGCTGAAGCACCTGGGTCTGCTGGGCGTCCTTCAAGCCGTAGTAGGCACGGTCGCATTCCGTAAGGTTGAAGAACTTGGTGCATACCGTAGCAACCCCTCTGAAATGGATGGGGCGGGTCCTGCCGCAAAGAACTTTCGTAATGGGACCGCATACTTCCACCCAGGTAGGATCCTTATGGGGATACATTTCCTCCGGGGACGGAGCAAAAAGGAGGTCTGCGCCCGCATCTTCCGCAATCTTCATGTCATGGGGGAGGGTTCTTGGATACTTGGCATAGTCTTCATTGGGGCCGAACTGGGTGGGATTGACAAAAACCGTGGTAATGGTCACATCATTTTCTGCGTGGGCCGCCTTGATGAGGGATGCATGGCCCTCATGAAGGGCACCCATGGTGGTCACAAGACCGATGGTCTTTCCTTCCTTCTTACACTGGTGTACAAACTCTTTCAGTTCACTGATTTTGTGGCAAAGAATCATTTTCTGCCGTCCTTCCCGGGAAATTTTCCCAACTGCTTTTCTGCAACAACGGGACAGGATTTCAATAAAAAAGGCGCACTCCAAAAAGAATGCGCTTTGTGACATGATTTCTCCAGAAAACGGCTGGCTTTCAAGTCCGTGTCCCCGGGAAAAGAAAAGGGGCATCCGAAAAGGATGCCCGCTGTTTTGAAATCTCTGCATTCGTCTCGGTTATTACAATCCAAGCGATATGAATTTTGTGGAAACATATCCGCAAACCCGTGTCCTTTCCGGAAAACCGCTGCAGCTCTGAAGATACTGTGCAGTCATAATCAGGAAACAGGTATCAAGTGCGAGCCTGTCCATGTCATTTTAAGCTCTCCCCAGGGAGATGCCCCTATGCGCCCGATACAGGCATATGTTCCAAAAGAAAGGATACTACCTTCCAGAAAAATTGTCAAGGAGGGACACGTCCCTATGGGACGTGAGGGTTCAGGCGCCTTTCGGCGCGGTCGGGATCGGGACCGGGGCCTGGGCGGTGCTTTCCAGTATTCCCGAAGGTTGACACGCCCTTACGGGCGTGAGGGTTGATGGCGCCGCCGGGCCTTACGGCCCTGGGCGCCAAGGGTTCTGCCTGTGATCGGCTTCGCCTTACAGGCAGTT
>DCJJ01000082.1 GCA_002320515.1 Dialister sp. UBA1703
TACCGAGTAAAATTTTACACTAAGAATCGCTGCGTAAATATTTCTTAATGCCCGCCCCTTTTTATACTGCGGCGCAGCCGCCACCATCACCCTTTGAACCCTCTGAACCCTCTGAACCCTCTGAACCTGAGCTTTTTCCATCGCCCCTTTGAGCGAAAGCGAACACAACCCTTCTGCACAACCCGCCGCGAAGCGGTGCCCCTCTTACCTTACTTTCTCTGTTTTATGGTGCGGCGGACTGCGGAGTGTGGTAATATAATGATGTATTTACAGGCTCTAACGTATGCATTCATTTCACAGGGCGCATCCTGCGCCTTCGGGAATCAGGGGAAGGAGTGTTGAACTTGTCTGATATCAGACGTTTGTATGTAAGGAAGAAGGAAGGCTTCCGCCAGGGGGAGGAAAGCCTGACCCGGCAGCTGCGGGAGGTGCTGGGGGATCGGATTTCCGACTCCGCCATTTATCACCGCTATGATGTGGACGGACTCACCGATGAGGATTACGAAAAGGCAGTGGCCACTGTTTTCTCGGAACCGCCGGTGGATGATACACAGACGGAGCTGCCTCTTGGCGATCTGGTGCTGGCAGTGGAATTCCTGCCGGGGCAGTATGACCAGCGTGCGGACTCTGCAGAGCAGTGCCTGGCTATTGTGACAGGGAAGGACGGCGCCCGGGTGCGCTGTGCCCTGGTGTATGCGTTCCATGGCCATTTTGAGGACGGGGACCGGGAGAAAATCCTGAAGTTCCTGGTGAACCCGGTGGAATCCCGGGAGGCATCCCTGGCTCCTGCGGAAACGCTGGATCTTCCCATTGAGGATCCGAAGCCGGTGCCGGTGGTGGAAGGGCTTGGAAAGCTGGATGACAAGGGGCTTGACGACCTCATTTCTTCCATGGGCCTTGCCATGAGCCACGAAGACCTTGCCATGATTCAGACCTATTTCCGGGATGAGGAAAAGCGGGATCCTACGGTGACGGAAATCCGTGTGCTGGATACCTACTGGTCCGATCACTGCCGTCACACCACCTTCTCCACAAAGCTTACGGATATTGACGTGGAGGAAGGGGCTTTCAGCACTCCTATTTCCAGAGCTCTTAAGGAATATGAGGAAACAAGGATTCATATTTACGGGAAGGACACGAAGCGGCCTGTCACCCTCATGGACATGGCTACGGCAGCGGTGAAGGCCCTTCGTAAGGAAGGAAAACTTGCCAACCTGGATGCTTCGGAGGAAGTGAATGCCTGCACCATCAAGGTAAAAATCGACACGGTAAACGGCAGCGAGGACTGGCTCCTTCTTTTCAAAAATGAAACCCATAACCATCCTACGGAAATCGAACCTTTCGGCGGTGCTGCCACCTGTCTTGGCGGCTGCATCCGTGACCCCCTGTCCGGTCGTTCCTATGTGTACCAGGCCATGCGTGTCACCGGCGCCGGCGACCCCCGCACGCCTCTTTCGGAAACACTCCCCGGGAAACTCCCTCAGCGGAAGATTACCATTGAAGCAGCCAAGGGCTACAGCTCTTACGGCAACCAGATCGGTCTGGCTACGGGGGAAGTGAAGGAATACTACCATCCAGGATTCATTGCCAAGCGTATGGAAATCGGTGCGGTGGTGGCCGCTGCGCCGGAGGATCATGTCATCCGTCTGACCCCGCAGCCGGGGGATGTGGTGATTCTGGTAGGCGGACGCACCGGCCGTGACGGCATGGGCGGCGCCACCGGCTCTTCCAAGGAACTGAATACGGAGTCCATCGAAACCTGCGGAGCAGAGGTACAGAAGGGCAATCCTTTGACAGAAAGAAAGATCCAGTGTCTCTTCCGCCGCGGTGAAGTCACCCGTCTCATCAAGCGGTGCAATGATTTCGGCGCCGGCGGCGTATCCGTGGCAGTAGGGGAACTTACCGACGGCCTTGACATTAATCTGGACAAAGTGCCGAAGAAATATGAAGGCCTTGACGGCACAGAGCTGGCTATTTCCGAATCCCAGGAACGAATGGCGGTGGTGGTGAAGAAGGAAGACGCCGACCGGTTCATCCGCTATGCGGCTGAAGAAAATCTGGAAGCCACTGTCATTGCCGATGTAACCGATACGAAACGGCTGGTGATGAAATGGAGAGGCGAGCCTATCGTCAATATTTCCAGAGCCTTCCTGGACACCAATGGCGCCCAGCAGGTGAAGGCCGCCCATATTGCAAAACCGGACGACAAGGGGTATTTCCATCCGGCGGCGATTCCTTCCGTGAAGGACGCCTGGATTTCCGCCATGGGGGATCTCAATAACTGCTCCCAGCAGGGACTCTCTGAACGGTTCGACTCCACCGTAGGCGCCGGCACCGTGCTCATGCCCTTCGGCGGCAAGTACCAGAAGACACCGGCCGACGGCATGGCAGCCAAGTTCCCGGTGAGAAAGGGAGAAACCGACAGCGCTAGCTTCATGGCCCATGGGTTTGACTCGGATCTGGCCACCTGGAGTCCTTTCCACGGGGCTGTATATGCGGTCCTTCTTTCCGTCACCCGTCTGGTGGCCATGGGGGCTGACTGGAGAAAGGCTTACCTCACACTGCAGGAATATTTCGAAAAACTGACAGATAAAACAAGCTGGGGCAAGCCGGCAGCAGCCCTCCTGGGTGCCTTCCATATGCAGGAAACCCTGGGTCTGGGTGCCATCGGCGGCAAGGACTCCATGAGCGGCACTTTCAACGACATCCATGTTCCGCCCACCCTCGTTTCCTTTGCCATCGCTCCCGGCAAGGCTTCGGAAGCGGTAAGCCAGGAACTGAAAAAAGAAGGGGACGTGCTGGTTCTCTTCGGTATGCCCAAGGATAAGGAAGGCATGCCGGATCTGGACGTATTCAAGAAACACGCCGATTTCCTCTATCAGGAAGTGAAGGCAGGCCACGTGGCTGCCATGAAGGCTGTAGACAATGGCGGCGTGGCAGTGACGGCTGCCAAGATGGCCTTTGGCAACGGTTTGGGCATCCATTTCACGGAAAACCTGCCCCTCCCCAAATTCTTCGGCAACTTCTACGGCGCCATTATTGTGGAAACTACGGCGGAAGAAGCACAGCGCTTTGCCAAAGAACCGCATACAAAGATCCTGGGCACTATCGGCGGAGATACCATGGAGCTCTACGGCGAATCCATCGCTCTCTCGGATCTTCTGTCGGCCTATGAAAAACCGCTGGATCCCATCTTCCCGCGGCGGGCGGAAAGCATTGATAAGCCTTCTCCGGTGCTGCCGGAAACAAAGGCTATTCCCCAGTTCTACGTCCATACCAACCTTCCCAGACCCCGGGTATTCATTCCTACCATGCCCGGCAACAACTGCGAAGTGGACAGTGCCAGAGCCTTTGAACGGGCCGGCGCCGTTTCCGATATTTTCATCTTTAGAAACCGGGACTCTGCAGAACTGAAGGCATCGGTGGAAGAAATGGCAGAACGCATCCGCCATGCCCAGATCGTCATGTTCCCCGGCGGTTTCTCCGCCGGCGACGAACCGGACGGCAGCGGCAAATTCATTGCGGCAGTTTTCCGCAACGATATGCTGAAGGAAGCCATGGACAAGCTTCTCCACGAAAGAGACGGTCTGGCCCTGGGCATCTGCAACGGCTTCCAGGCCCTCATCAAACTGGGCCTTGTTCCCTACGGTGAATTCAAACCCCTCACCAGCCATGCGCCTACCCTTACCTTCAACACCATCGGACGCCACCTCTCCCGGTTCGTCACCACCAAAGTGGTATCCACCAAGTCCCCCTGGCTTTCCCTCTGCAAGCCCGGAGACCTCTACAGCATTGCCATCAGCCACGGCGAAGGCCGCTTCATCGCCTCCGACGAGCAGATCAAAGCCCTGGCAGCCAACGGCCAGATTGCTACCCAGTACACCGACTTTGACGGCAATCCCACCTACGACAGCCGCTTCAACCCCAACGGCTCCTCCTGGGCCGTGGAAGGCATCACCAGCCCCGACGGCAGAGTGCTGGGCAAGATGGGCCATACCGAAAGACGGGGCGATAACATCGCCAAGAACATCTGCGGAAATAAATACCAGCCCCTCTTTGAAGCAGGCGTCAAATATTTCCAGGGTAAATAATAATTACTTACAAAAAGCAGGCCCTGCGCCTGCTTTTTTGTGTTCTCAAAGGACAGTAAGCGGCCTGCCGCCGCGTCATTCCGGCGCAGTCCTCCCCCCCCGAAATGACGATGGGACAGGTGGCAATCAAGTCAAGAGAATCCTTTGACGATGACAGTAAGCAGCCTGCCACTGCGTCATCTCGAGCGGAGGTACATGCCATTATGTGGGAGATAAGCGGCCATGCCTCAATGATACTCTGAGTCGAGAGATCTCCTGCCGCTCTGCAGCTCGTATGATTGAAAGGAGGGAGATTTCTCGACTCCTCTTCACTAGCTCCAAGAACCGCTGCGTCATTCCTGTGCAGTCCTCCGCTCGAAATGACGATGAGACAGGTGGCAATCAAGTCATCCGTTTCCTTCCATGGCAGACATTCCCTTATCCTGCAAATCCTTGGCTGGTATATGTCTTATTCTCTTAGTTCCGGTTTGAGGGGCGTATGATCAATGAAAGAGCAGGTCGCTTTAAAGAATGTGCTCCATGGCAGGTGTATGCGAAATAAGAATTTTTATTGGTGCTTTTGATGATTTTAGGTATAATAGAGGTAAGTAATGGTTTGAAATCACGATACATCAGCCATTCTTTACATTGGCAGATTCATGGTTTACGGCCCGGTTGTCCGGGCAGGGAGGTTTCTATGAGCGAAGAAAGAGATATGGAAAAGACACCGGTTGTTCGTCCCGAAGCAGCTCCTGAAGTAAAGGAAACGGCAAAGCCGCCCATGGAAAAGGAGGCAGCCGGTCTGCCTCTGGAGAAGGAGAAGGCCGGCCTTCCGGCGGAAAAGGCAGAAGCCGGTCTTCCGGCAGAAAAGGAAGAGGCCAGGGTACCTGCGCCTGTTGCAGAGGAAGCGGAAGAGGTGCATGTGGATTCTCCGGAACCGGATATGGAAGTGAATATCATCGATGACAGGGATAAGGAGGCGGAAAGCCTCATCCGCTGGGCTTCCGGCCGTGCCGGTGTGATTGTGGCGGCTCCTCTTCTGGGCACCGCAGCCCTGGTGGCTAATGAAGTATATATGATTTCCAAAATCGGCTCTGTGTACGGCGTGGAGCTGAACCAGAAGGCAGTGTTGTCCTTTATCGGTTCCCTGGGAGCTACGGTGGTAGGTTCCACCCTGGCTACGCTGATTCCTATTTCCCTCATGCAGATTCCCATCGGCGTGTCTGTCACCTATGGCATCGGCAAGGCGGCGCAGCGCTGGATCAAGGACGGCATGCCCGACGATACGAAGCCTTACCGCGCTGTGTTTGAGGAAGAAAAGGCGGAAGGGGAAAAGGATGTGAAGGAGCTGGAGGAGAATCCGAAGAAGGATGAGCCTCTGGGCGACGAGAAGAAGGATTTCACAGCAGACCTGAAGAAGAGCTGGGATGAGGTATATCCGGAAAAGGCCCATGAAGCTGTGGACAAGCTGGCCCGCCAGCTTACTGAATCTGCCGGCATTCTGGGAAATAAGCTGGTGGATGCGCTGAAGAAGGCAGGCGTCACCGACGAGCAGATCGAGAAGGCAAAGTACACCGCCCTTGGGGCTTCTGAAGTGGCCCAGGAAACGGCGGAAAAGACGGCCCGGGATCTGCAGGCCATTGCCCGTATCAAGTCCAGGGAGTTCAGGAAGGATGCTGCCCGCCGGGCGGATGAAATGAAGGCCCAGGCCAAAGAGCAGATGGAGGAGCTTCAGAAGAAGACAGAAGAAATGAAGCGCCAGTCTGAAATCCAGTCCCAGCAGATGAAGCTGAAGTCGGACAAGCTGAAGGCCCAGGCTCGTGTACAGATGCAGGAAGCAAAAATCCAGGCAAACAAGCTGAAAATCCAGGCAGAGGAGCAGGCGGAAACAGCCCAGGCCAGAGCCCAGGAAATTTCCGATAAGGTAGTGAAGTCCGCCAATTATTACAAGGAGGCCGCTGCCCAGGCTGCCAGCCAGGCCAGGGACACGGTGGTGACTGCTGCCGGGGAATACCGGGCGAAAATCGAGGAAAGGGCAAGGCAGAAACAGCAGGAAGCCGAAGCTGCCGGGAAGGATGACAAAAGCGTTGAAGGTACTGGAAAAGCTGAAGAAGCTGCTGCTTCCCCTGACGAAAAAGCTAAAAGCGAATGAGGAACTAAAAGGTGACCTGTCTGATCTTCATAAGGAAGAGGTGGGCCCTGTCACGAGAAGAGTCATTTCTCCCTGGGGAAGAAGGCGGATTCGCCACCGGCGGTCCAACCATCCCTGGGTGAAGGGAAGATGAATCAAAGAAAGGGGCGGTGAAATCACAGAATCTATGATTTCACCGCTCCTTTTCATTTTTCTTTATAAGCAGACAGCAAAAAAGCCGGCTTTCGCCGGCCGAAAATGCCAATAAATCAGATGTCTCTGTTTACTTTATGAGAACGAAGGCAACGAGTGCAGACATTCATTCTCTTGACCTGTCCGTCTACCAGTACGCGAACTCTCTGGATATTCGGCTTCCAGGTTCTCTTTGTTTTCAGATGGGAATGGGATACATTGAATCCCGTAGCGGTTTTCTTGCCGCAAACTTCACAGTAGTTAGCCATGTGCTACACCTCCTTGCACTTCCGTAATTGCAACATTCATAATATATCACAATTACTTTTTTTAAGCAAGTCTTTTACGTAATCAATTTTCAGGAATATAATAAAAGAAGCAGAACTGTTTCTGCCCGGCAGCGGGAAAGGGCTTTTGTCCTGCAGGAAGGGGTACCTGTATATGGTATCAGACCGGGCTGTTTTTGGGAAGGGCTTGTTATGCATTTATCAGATTCCGTGCAGTATATCAAGGGCGTAGGGCCCAGCATGAAGGGAAAGCTCTCAAGGCTTGGCATTGCCACGGTGGAGGACCTGGTTTCCTTCTATCCCAGGCGCTACCAGGACTGGACGAAGATTACGAAGATGGAAGAGCTTCGCCCCGACGACGAGGCTGTCATTTACGGACAGGTGGCGAACATGAGAAAAATCACGCCCCGACGGGGACTGACCATAGTGAACGTGCTCCTCATCGACGGCACCGGCGCCGTGACACTGGTGTATTTCAACCAGCCCTGGAAGGGGGATGCCTTCCGGAAGGGCACCTACGTGCTGGCCTATGGCAGAATCGAGTACAATTACGGAAAGCTCCAGATATCCGGCGCGGAAACGGAATTCATTTCACCCGATGAGCTTCCCTCCTTCCAGAAGCTGGTGCCGGTGTATCCTCTCACCGAGGGCATCCGCATCAGCCAGATGAGGAACATGATTTCCTTTGCCCTGGACCATGTGGAGGATATGGAGGAAAATCTGCCGGTGGAGACGCTGAAGCGGCAGCATCTCATGGGGCGGCTGGAGGCGGCCCGGGCCATGCACAATCCCAAAAACTGGGAGGAGCAGAAGGAGGCCCGCCGGCGCACGGCCTTCGAGGAGCTTTTCTTCATGCAGGCAGGCATCCTCCTTCTGCGGAAGAAAAGGGAAAAGCAGGTGCTGAGTATCAAGTGCGCGCCGTCGGGAAAGCTGGTGCAGGCGGTGCGGGAGCATTTCCCCTTCCGCCTTACCGAAGGGCAGCGGCAGGCCTTTTCAGATATAGAGGATGATATGGAAGGGCTTATCCCCATGCAGCGCCTCATCCAGGGGGACGTGGGCAGCGGCAAGACGGCGGTGGCGGCCCTGGCTCTGGCGAAAATCGTGGAAAACGGCTACCAGGGCGCCTTGATGGCGCCTACGGAGGTACTGGCAGGGCAGCATTACCATACCTTCCAGGAGTTCTACAGGGGCCTTCCTATCCATGTGGCCTATCTTTCCGGCCAGACGAAGACGAAGGATAGAAATGAAATCCTCCAGGGTCTGCTGGATGGCTCCATCAATGTGCTCATCGGTACCCATGCCCTCATTGAGAAGGATGTGGTTTTTGCCCATCTGGGCCTTGTGATTACCGATGAGCAGCACCGCTTCGGTGTGAGGCAGAGGAAGGCTCTGGAAACCAAGGGGGGCTGTCCCCATACCCTGGTCATGACGGCTACCCCCATTCCCCGTACCATGGCCCTTTCCATTTACGGGGATTTGGACGTATCCTCCATCCGGGGCATGCCGCCGGGCCGTCATCCGGTGAAGACCTATGCCATCGGCAGCAGTATGCTCCGAAGGGTATTCAATTTCATGGGCCGTGAAATGACGGCAGGCCATCAGGTGTATGTGGTCTGTCCCCTGGTGGAAAAAAGCGAGAAGCAGGATCTGGCTTCCGCAGTGGCGGTGTACGAGGAGCTGAAGGATAAGGTATTTCCCATGTTCCAGGTGGGGCTGGTGCACGGCCGCATGAAAAACAGCGACAAGGAAAGGGTGATGGAGGATTTCCACGGCGGGAAAATCAATCTGCTGGTGGCCACATCGGTGATTGAAGTCGGGGTGAATGTGCCCAATGCCACCATCATGTTCGTCTACGGAGCGGACCGGTTCGGCCTGTCCCAGCTCCACCAGCTGCGGGGCCGGGTAGGCAGAGGAAAATCCCAGTCCTACTGCATCCTTTTCTCCGATAACCATAACGAAGTGACGGAAACGCGGATGAAGCTTATGTGCGAAATCCAGGACGGCTTCCTCCTGTCGGAGAAGGATCTCCTCCTGCGGGGCTCCGGTGAATTCTTCGGCTATCACCAGCATGGCATGCCGGACCTGAAGGCGGCGGACATCGTAAGGGATCTGCCCCTTCTGGAAATGGCCAGAAAGGAAGCAAAGCGGGCGGTGGACGGCGGCGCCGATTTCAAAGAAGAGCTGTCCCACCGCTTCGGCGGCGCATTTTTCAAACGGCTTTACGAGGAAGAGTAGGGCCATTTGCATTTCCCTGTTTTCCTGTACCTTTTATTTATGCTATAATAATGAAATTAATGGATTCAAAATCATATACCTGAACAATGAAAGAGGAATCACTGATTTCAAGAAAATGGAGGCTATGATGAGAGCAGACAAGTTTGGCAAGAGAGGGCTTACTTTTGACGATGTGCTCCTGATTCCTGCCCATTCCACCGTTCTTCCAAGGGACGTGGACGTGAGCACGAACCTCACAAGACATATCCGTCTCAATATTCCTATTATGAGTGCCGGCATGGATACGGTGACGGAAGCGGAAATGGCCATTGCCATGGCCCGTGAAGGCGGTATCGGCGTCATTCACAAGAATATGAGCATTGATGAACAGTCCCGGGAAGTGAAGCTGGTCAAGCGTTCCGAGCATGGCGTCATTGTGGACCCTATCTACCTGGCTCCGGACAATACCCTGGCCGATGCGGATGAACTCATGAACAAGTACCATATTTCCGGCGTGCCCATTACAGAAGAGGGAAAGCTGGTAGGCATCATTACCAACAGGGATATGCGCTTTGAGACGGACCTGTCCCGTCCTATCAGTGACATCATGACCCATGACGGTCTGGTGACAGCTCCGGAAAACACCACCATTGATGAAGCCAAGGAAATCCTGAAGGCCCACCGCATTGAAAAACTGCCGCTGGTGGATAAAGAGGGATACCTGAAGGGCCTCATCACCATCAGGGATATTGAAAAGATGAAGAAATACCCCCATGCCGTAAAGGATGAGGACGGACGCCTTCTGGCAGCCGCAGCCATCGGTGTGACACCGGATGTGGAAGACCGGGTGGAAGCACTCCTTGCTGCCAAAGCAGATGTGCTTGTGATTGATACGGCCCATGGTCACAGCGAAGGGGTGCTTGAAACTATCCGCCGCCTCCGCAGAGATTTCCCTCATCTGGAACTGATTGCAGGCAATGTGGCAACCTATGAAGCCACCAAAGCGTTGATCGAAGCCGGCGTAGATGCGGTGAAGGTAGGCATCGGCCCTGGTTCCATCTGCACTACCCGCGTGGTGGCAGGCATCGGCGTGCCCCAGATTACGGCGGTTTATGACTGTGCCAGAGCGGCAGAAGGCACAGGCGTGCCCATTATTGCCGACGGCGGTATCCAGTACTCCGGCGACATTGCCAAGGCACTGGGCGCCGGCGCTTCCTCCGTCATGCTGGGCAATCTTCTGGCAGGCACCGATGAAAGCCCGGGAGAAACCATCATTTACCAGGGCAAGAAATACAAAGCTTACCGCGGCATGGGTTCCCTGGGAGCCATGCAGGCAGGAAGCAAGGACCGGTATTTCCAGCAGAATGCCAAAAAGCTGGTGCCGGAAGGCATCGAAGGGCAGATCCCCTACAAGGGCCATGTGTCCGATGTGCTCTTCCAGCTTATCGGCGGTCTCCGCGCGTCCATGGGCTACTGCGGCACGCCGGATATTAAGACCATGAATGAAGAAACCCAGTTTATCGAAATCACCGGCGCCGGCCTCCGTGAAAGCCATCCCCATGATGTAAGCATTACGAAGGAAGCACCGAATTACAGTACGAAATGAAGGATAGAACATTGACATCCCATGTAGTCATGGATATCCGCATCCATGCGGTAACCATGAAGGAAGCACTGGCCTTTGCGGAAGAGAGAATCATGGAGGGAAAGCCTTCCATGATTGCCACAGCCAATGCGGAAATGATTATGATAGCCCAGGAGGACAGGGATCTGGCCCGCATACTGAACGGGGCGGATTTGGTAGTTCCTGACGGCGCCGGCGTTCTCTGGGCCGGCGAGCAGCTGGGCACCCCCTTCCCCGAGCGGGTAACCGGAGCGGATCTTACAGTGGAGCTTCTGAAAAGGGCGTCCGCCATGAACTGGCCGGTCTATTTCCTCGGCGGAAATCCGGGGGTGGCAGCAAAGGCGGCTAAAAAGTTCATGGAGGAGCATGGAAGCTTTTCCCTGGTAGGCTGCCACGACGGCTATTTCAATGAAGAAGAAGAAAAGAAAATCATCGAAGATATTAAGAAGAGCGGTGCGAAGCTCCTCTTTGCAGGCCTTGGCGTGCCTAAGCAGGAAAAGTGGCTCTATGCCCACAGGGAGGAGCTGGGGCTCCTTTCCATGGGTATCGGCGGCGTTTTCGACGTCATGAGCGGCAACCTGAAAAGGGCGCCTCTCTGGATGCAGCGAAACCGGCTGGAATGGGCTTACCGGCTGTACCTGCAGCCCAGCCGTATCGGCCGCATGATGGCACTTCCGCGGTTTATGCGGGCTGTCAAAAAATGGAAAAAAGAACGCGGGAGTAAGTGATGCTGAAAAAACCTGTTATACTGCAGGAGGGCTACCCTTTCATAGCGGTAACCTTCCTTATCGGAGCGGTGCTCTGTTATATGAAATGGTACTACCTGGCGGTGATACCCTTTGTACTGTGCCTGTATTTTACCTATTTCTTCCGCTGCCCGCCCAGAAATGACAAAATCGTCCCCGGCGACGATATCCTGGTGTCGCCGGCAGATGGTACGGTGGTGGATGTGTCCCATGATGTGGAGGAAGATACCTTTCTTGGCGAGAAATGCCACAAGATTACTATTTTCCTCTCCATTTTCGATGTGCACTGCAACCGCAGCCCCATGGCCGGGGAAATCAAGTACCAGTCCTATACCCAGGGCCGGTTCCTGCCCGCCTACAAAGAGGGCGTGGGCTTTGAAAATGAAAGGGGAGCCATCGGTATCACCGGTAAGAACCGGTCCATCCTGGTCATCCTCATTGCCGGCATTCTGGCAAGACGGGTGGTTTCCTGGAAGAACCTGGGGGACAAGCTGGTGAAGGGGGAACTGTACGGCATGATCAAGTTCGGTTCCTGCACGGAGCTCTACATCCCCGGCGACTGCGAAATCTGCGTGAAAAAAGGGGATAAGGTCAAAGGTGGTCTGACGGTCGTAGGGAGGCTGAAATAAGTGAACAAATCTTGGATTGCAAATGCAGTAACCGCCACGAATGCATTGTTTGGCGGGCTGTCGATTATGATGTCCATACAGGGAAATTTCAAAACGGCGGCAGTATTTATTCTTATCGCCATGGTGGCGGATGCCCTTGACGGCAGGGTGGCAAGAGCCCTCCATACCGCAGGCCCCATGGGGGTGGAACTGGACTCCCTGTCCGATGATATTTCCTTCGGCATTGCCGCCGGCGCCCTCATGTATGCTTACCAGCTTCATGAGCTGGGGCCCCTGGGATTCATTCCCTGCGCCCTTCTGGGCACATTCTGTGCCTTCCGCCTGGCCCGGTTCAACGTCAAGGTTACCAGCGTACACGGCTACTTTGAAGGTCTTCCCTGCCCGACTACCGGCGTCATTGTGGCAGCCTATGTGCTGTCGGGCATTAAAATTTGGAACTGGCTGGCCGTACTCTGCGTCCTCCTTCTGGCCTTCCTCATGGTCAGTGAAATCCACTATCCCGATAACAAGGGAGCCAGCGCCGACCAGCTTCATCTGCCGGCACTCCTCATCTGCCTGGCCTTCTTTATTATTTCAACCATTTTCTACTGGCCTGTATGGGCAGCTGCCCTCTGTGCCGGATACATCCTCTTCGGTATGATGAATACCTTCCTGAATCGCAGAAAGGCTAAACGGAAAGCCAGAAGAACTAGAAGAACTGCCGGAGGAGATGGCGAAGGGAACGAATGATGACTCACATACTCGATATAATCATGCTTCCTGTGCAGCTGATTGTGGCCTTCTTTACCATTTACTACACAGTCATTGCTGTATTCGGCATGTGGCATCGAAAAGAAAAAAATCTGGCGCCGCCTAAGAGCCGGTTCGCCGTGGTTATCCCCGCCCATAATGAAGAAATGGTGCTGGCGGACCTCCTGGAAAACCTGAAAATGCTGAAATACCCTAAAGAGCTGTACGACGTGTATGTCATTGCGGACAACTGCACCGACCATACCGCCGACATTGCCCGCCAGCACGGGGCCTATGTATTTGAAAGGTTCAACAAGGAACTGGTAGGCAAAGGCTACGCCATGGACTGGGTTTTCCCGAAGATTTTTGACCTGAACAAAGGCTATGACGCCTTCTGCGTCTTCGACTCCGACAACCTGGTGCACCTGGACTTCCTGGCGGTGATGAACAACCGCCTCCTGAAGGGCCAGAAAGTACTGCAGGGGTATCTGTCCGCCAAGAATCCTACCGATACCTGGGTATCCGGCACCTTTGCCATTGCCTTCTGGACAATCAACCACCTGTGGCACTTGGGCAAGTACAATCTGGGCCTGTCCTCCTGCCTCGGCGGTACAGGCATGTGCATTGCAGCGGATATTGTAAAGAAATACGGCTGGGGCTGCGACTGCCTTACGGAGGACATGGAATTCTCCATGAAATGCCTCTCCCACGGCATCCGCACCTGCTGGGTTCATGATGCCATCATTTACGATGAAAAGCCGCTGGGCTTCATGGCATCCTGCCGCCAGAGAAAAAGGTGGGCCCAGGGCCAGTTCGACTGCTCCGAGCGCTATATCCCCATCCTTTTGAAGGAAGGTATCAAGCGCCACAGCATCGTCATCCTGGACGGCATTATGCAGCTCCTGCAGAACTATTTCCTGCTGCTCTCCACCTTCTACCTGGTAATGACCTACATCAACATGTTCTATCCCTGCTTCACGGTGATTCTCTACAACGATGTGCTGGTGCCCCGCCAGTTCTGGGCGGTGCTGGGCTTCATCCAGTCCGTAGTGCCACTCATCGTGCTGCTGCAGATCGAAGTGCCTCTGAAGATTTATTTCTACTGGCTCATCTATCCGATTTTCATGTACTCCTGGATTCCCGTCACCATCCTGGGCTGGAAGGATCGCCATAAGAAAGGCTGGGTTCATACCATCCACACCAGAAGCATGCATTTCGAGCAGGCTAAGCTCACCAGAAAGAAGGAAATCGATCAGTAAAGAAAAGGACAGTGAAGAAATGAGTGACATTTCTTCACTGTTTTTTTTTGTAAAGATTCATAAATTCTGAAGGCTCCCTATGTATAGAGGCGTCCGGTCGGGTATAATGGTAATCATAGGGACAATGTACAGTGCTGTATGAAATAGAAAAAGCAGGCCCCGGGGGACTGCTTTTCGGGGAGGTTTTTATGCATCTTGCGCTCCATACTAAAAGGGCCAAAGTGATTCTATGGCTTTCCGTTCTTATGATTCTCCTCATCGCCATCTATGCCTATACCCATAGAAGTGCGGGAGGCGCTCGCAAGGTATCTGCCCGGCCTCTGGTGAAGGTGGAAAGGATGGAAAGGAAGGACATGATGAAACGGGTGGTGCTGTCCGGTGAGACGGTGCCCAAAGCTTCTGTGGATATTTCGCCCAAGTACGCGGGATGGCTGGAAAAGGTGTATGTGGATCTGGGGGACAGGGTGGAGAAGGGGGATATCCTGGTTTCCCAGGATACGAAGGATATTACCCTTTCCATTGCCCAGAACCGGGCAGGCAGCGAGGCAGCAGCGGCGGATGCAGTGGAAAGCCGGTCTTCCTATGATGCAGGCACCATGAAGGCGGAGAGCGATTATGACAATGCCCTGACCACCTATCAACGCTACGACACCCTCTTTCAGCAGGGGGCTGTGTCAAAGCAGGAGCTGGATGATAAGTACCGGGCCATGATGGAAGCCAGAGCTGCCCTCCAAAGCCTCACCGGCCAGGATATAGGCGGCGTGCCGGCGGTGATTGCGGGCAAGGAAGCGGCGGCGGAGAAGGCGGCTTACCTGGTGGATGCCCTGGAAAGTCAGAAGGAGGATATGTCCATCTATGCGCCGGTATCCGGAACTATCGGTTACCGGGAAGCGGAGGCAGGCGAATGGGCATCGGCAGGACAGAAGCTTTTAACCATTGTAGACAACAGCGCCCTCTACCTGGATTGTGCCGTGGCGGAGCAGGATGTAGGCGTCCTGCAGGAGGGCATGCATCTTTCCGTTTCCATTGATTCCTTAGGGGAGACGGTAAATGGAAAAATCATTTACATCAGCCCTGCCCTGGATGCAGCCACCCATTCCTACAAAGTACGGATTCTCCTTGACAGGAAGGAAACGTCTCTTCGAGGCGGCCTTTTCGGAAGGAGCGAGGTGGAGGCCCTGGAAAGGAAGAACACTTTCTTTGTGCCCAAGGAAGCGGTTCTTGAGAATAACGGCAAAAAGTGGGCTTTCCTTGTAGACAGCAGCCATAAGGTAAAGAAGGTGGAAGTGAAAACCGGCCTTTATAACGATGATTCCATAGAAATCCTGAAGGGCATTTCCGAAGGAGACAGGGTGGCGGTGACCAATATTTCCAAGCTGAAGGACGGAAGCACTGCCGACGTGGAGGAGGGCCTATGAACCGGTTCAATATGACCCGCTATGCCGTTACTCATCCCATCGGCATTGTGATGATCGTTCTCTTCTTTGTCACCCTGGGCCTTTACAGCTATTACCGCATGGGTGTGGAGCTTTACCCTAAAATCAATACGCCCTATGTGGTGGTGAGCGTCACCTACAGCGGCGCCGATGCGGAGTCCGTGGAACAGCAGATTACAAAGCCTGTGGAGGATGCCCTTTCCTCCGTGTCCAACGTGAAGCACATTACCTCTAAATCAAGAACCGGGCGGTCCCAGGTGACACTGGAATTGAATTTTGATGCCGATGTGGACGCGGCGGCGGTGGATGCGTCCCAGAAGGTGAATGCCATCAGGAAGAGCCTTCCTGACGATGCGGATGATCCGGTGGTGGAAAAGCGGGATATGGACGCGGCGCCTATCCTGGATCTGGCGCTGGTGTCCTCCCATCCCCTGGATGAAATGTACTCCCTGGCGGACAACAGCCTTGTCAATGATTTCACCAAGGCCGACGGCGTGTCGGATGTGGAACTTTCCGGCGGCAGGGACAGGGAAATCGCCGTGAAGGTAGATCGGGACAAACTGGCCTACTACGGCGTTTCCATGGATGACATCATTACCGCCCTGAAAAGGGAAAACAAACTGGCCCCTGCCGGCTCTTCCTACACGGACCGGCGGCAGACCCAGATCCGTCTCAATGCCCAGTACCATTCGGTGGAGGATATCAAGAAAATCCATCTCACCAGAGGAAACGGTGATTCCATTCCCCTCACCGCCCTGGGAGATGTGGTGCGGGAGGATAAGAAGGTGTCCCGCTATGCCCGGATTAACGGACAGGATGCCATCGGGATTTCCATTTATAAAAACAGCAATGCCAACCTGGTGTCCACCTCCGACGGAGTGATGGAAGTGCTGGAGCAGATGAAGAAGGAATACCCGGACTATCAGTTCATCGTGGTCAACGATTCCGCCGCCTATGTAAGGACTGCCCTTCACAATACCCTGGGCACCCTGGTGGAAGGCCTCTTCACCACAGGCCTGGTGCTTTTCCTCTTCCTCAGGGGCTGGCGGTCTGCGGCGGCGGTTATGATTGCCATTCCCACCTCCCTCATTGCCTCTTTCTTTGCCATGTATCTGGCAGGCTTTACCTTCAACATGATGTCCCTCATGGGCATGACCCTCTGCATCGGCATCCTGGTGGATGACTCCATCGTGGTTTTGGAAAATATCCACCGCCATCTGGCAAAGGGGGAAAGGCCGGAGGAAGCGGCGGTGAACGGCCGTATGGAAATCGGCATGGCGGCCATTGCCATTACCCTCTGCGATGTGGTGGTATACCTTCCTATCGCCTTCATGTCCAGCATGACCGGCCAGTTCTTCCGGCAGTTCGGCCTGACTATCGTCTTTGCCTCCCTCTTTTCCCTCTTCATTTCCTTCACCCTGACCCCCATGCTGGCCTCCCGCTTCTTCAAAAAAGGACTCACTGTGCCGGATACAAAGCTCTGGCGGGCGGTGGACAAATGGGAAAGGGGGGTGCAGGATTTCTACGGCGAAGCCCTGCACTGGAGCTTTTTCCACAAGAAGAAGCTTCTGGCAGGCACCGCTTTGTCCCTTGTCCTCTTTACGGCCATGGTGCCCCTGGGCATTATAGGCAGGGAATACATGCCCCGCACCGACGAGAGCGGTTTTAATGTGCAGATCAAGCTGCCCACCGACGCCAGTGTGGAGCGCACCGATAAGGTCACTACCCAGCTGGAAAATTATCTGTCCCAGGTGCCGGAGGCCTCCTACTACATGGCCATGGTTGGCGGCGGCACCGGTGTCAACTCCGGCCGTATCCGGGTATCTCTGGAAAAAAGAGAGGACCGGAGCCGTTCTATCTGGGAAATCACCGATGAAATGAGAAACTGGATTTCCCAAAACATTCATGACGGCGACGTGCGAATCAAGGAAGACCAGGCCTCCGTGTCCGGTACCTCCGGTGGCGGTCTGGGCCAGGGCGGCGGCGCCTTCCGTCTGGAGCTTCGGGGCAACAATATGAAAGACCTCATTGCTGCTTCGGAAAAGGCTGAAAATATGCTGAAAAACGGGGACTACGGCGTCACCGATGTGAGCTCCACCTACCAGGAAGGACTGCCGGAACTCTCCATCATTCCGGACAGGGATAAGCTCAAGTACTATGGTGTCACCGTAGGAAGCCTCTATGATACCCTGTCTTCCGCCATCAGCGGCAGCGGCGGAGGCGTCCTTCCCAACGACGTGAAGAATAACGGAAACGATACGGACATCAATGTCTATTTCAACGGCGGCGAGTGCTACAGGAAATCGGACCTGGCAGCCATTCCGGTGGAAACGAAAAAAGGAATGGTTCACATATCTGATGTGGCTGAGATCAAAGATGAAGAAGGGCCTATCACCATCAACCGCACCGACAAGCAGCGGTCCATCATTATCGGCGGCAATCCCGGCAGCCGTCCCTTAAGCCAGGTCATCAGCCAGGTCACTGACGACCTGAATGAGGCAGGACTGCCCCAGTCCGTCAGCTTCCGCTTCTCCGGACAGGCGGACAGCATGAATGAAAGCTTCCGGGAACTTCTGGGAGCCCTCCTCATGGGCATGGTGCTGGTCTACATGATTCTATCCGTGCTCTATGAGTCCGCTAAGACATCCTTCATCCGCATGTTTTCCCTGCCCTTTGGCCTCATCGGATCCCTTTTCTTCCTCTTCCTCATGAATGATTCCCTTAACATTTACTCCATGATCGGCATTATCGTCATGGACGGCGTGGTGGCGAAAAACGGCACCCTCCTTCTGGACTATACCTTAACCCTCATGCACACAAAGGGCATGAATCCAAAAGAGGCGGTCATAGAAGCAGGAAAGACAAGGCTCCGCCCTATCCTCATGACTACCTTCACCATGATTGTAGGCATGCTGCCTACGGCTCTGGCGGTGACGGCGGGGGCGGAAACAAGAAGCTCCATGGCCTGGGTTATTATCGGCGGCCTTCTCACCTCTACCATCTTCACCCTTCTCGTTATGCCTATGATTTTCCTTTTCTTTGAAAACCACTCCTTCTTCCATTTTCTGAAGAGGAAAGAAAGTCTGTAGTGTGTCGGTCAGAGAGGGCTGTGAAAAATGATTGAACATTCTTTCACAGCCCTTTTGTATTTCCTTTACAAAGCCCATATAGAACTTTTTCTATTTATATGGTAAAATAAAAGGGATGAGATTTTATTTTTAAGAAATCAGGTGAACTATGCACATTTTTATGACCAATGATGACGGATTCGAGTCTCCCGGACTGATTGAAATGGCAAAGAAACTGTCCGCTTTAGGCCGGGTCACTGTCATTGCACCGAACCGGGGCAGAAGCTCCTGCTCCTCCTCTCTGTCCCTTCAGACCTACCTCCGCATGTGGCACAAGGAAAGCTACGGAGACAATATTTCCGTCCTTTCCTGCAACGGCACCACCGCCGACTGCTGCAAGCTGGCCCTGGAGCACTGGCTCAGGAACGATATGCCGGATCTGGTGGTATCAGGCATCAATAACGGCTACAATAGCGGCACCGACTGCCTTTACAGCGGCACCGTAGCCGGTGCGCTGGAAGGGGCGGTCTTCGGCATTCCCTCCATGGCCATTTCCGCAGAAACCATCAAGGATAAGGAGTTCCTGGAAAAGGCATCCTCCTTTGCCTTGGAAGTGGTAAAGAAATATTTCGTAGATGAAAAATACAAAGGCACCCTGAGCCTCAACATGCCGAAGGAAGGAAAGGGACTTTCCTTTGCAAACCTGAAAGTGGCAAAGCTGGGGGTGCAGCGCTATGAAAACGCCATCCGTGAAATGAAGGATCCCTCGGGCCACCTGGGATTCTGGCTTTCCGGAAAAATGCTGCCCGATGCAGCGCCGGACACCGACGTTTTCTGGATTCACCGGGGCTATCCCACACTGACACCCCTCACATGGAACATGACGGATCGGGATGCTTTGGAAAAAGTGAGAGCTTCCATCCAATAAAAAAGCATTAAAAAAAACAGCCCGAGGGCTGTTTTTTTTAATGCTTTTT
>DCJJ01000107.1:0-977 GCA_002320515.1 Dialister sp. UBA1703
ATCATAGACATCCTCCATTTCCAGTATGATTGATGACGATATAGTCCAGCTGCCTGCCATGGAGAAGATGGGATACGTTGTCCATAAAAACATCACGAATCACTGAATCCACCGTATCCAGTACCGCCGTCTTTTCGTCATCAATAAAATAGCTGTTATAAGAAATCCCCCGGGAAATGGAAATGAGATTCTCAAACCGGGTAGAAATGAAATCATTGCCGCCAATCCAGTAGATATGGTCTGTTACCTTTTGTTCGTTATGCATGGTGAGCCCCTTATGAAAGCCTACAAATACAGATTTTTTCGCTTTTTAAGTATACCGCGAATGAGCGGTATATGCACTGTATCCGGAAGGGTTCTTCCGGTTTCAGAGCTATGAGTGCTGCCATGCTTCACGGCCTGTGGCAATTCCCATCATGCTTTGCGAAGCTTCCTCTTTTCAGAGTAGAATCCATGCTTATCCATTCTCTTTATCTGCCTATTCCCCATTCAGAAATTCCTCTTTTTCCTTCAGAAATATTTCTACGCAGTCAGCAAAGGAGAAACCGTTTTCTTCAGCCAGAATGGCCAGCCACCACAGGCATTCCCCTATTTTGGAAGGAAGCAGGGATTCTTCGCTGCTGGGCCAGCGGCCTTCTTTTGCCATGATGAGGCGGCCCACCAGGGCGGCATCAGTAAGAAAGGCCAGGGCATCTTCTTCTGTGTTCCATTCTTTTCCGTGGATTTCTTTTTCCAGGCGGTGATAGATATTCCGGATTTTCATAGATTTTTCCGCTGTTTCCTGTAATGTCATTTCCTTGTCCTCTTTTCGTTGTTTTTATTCCACAAAAAGCAGAAAAGCCTCCGACCAGAGAGGGAGGTTTTTCTTATCCTTTTATTATCTACTTTTATGGCGTAAATGCAATCCCCGGAGCTGAATGGAAACCTTTGATGAATTTTACGCATCTATCCCGGGTTTCTAAGGAAGCGCTGATTAA
>DCJJ01000107.1:1033-6556 GCA_002320515.1 Dialister sp. UBA1703
ATTGGATAAAAATACATATGAAATTCGATTCTGCAAATTAATCAGTACTTCCCTAAGGCAAAGGTCAGAGAAAAACATTTTCACGGAGCATACAGGAGAACAACTGCATCCCCTATGATGGCATTATATGAACCGGCCGGTCAAACTGTCTGTATTCTGCCGGATTTCCTCAGGCGTACCCCGGGCAATGATCCGGCCGCCTTCCTTTCCTCCTCCCGGTCCCATATCCACAATATAATCCGCATTCCTTATGACATCGAGATCATGTTCAATAACAACCAGTGTTGCCCCATGATCAATGAGGGTCTGGAAAACATGGAGAAGCGTCCTCACATCCTGCGGATGCAGCCCGATGGTAGGTTCATCGAAGACGAATACGGAATCACTCTGCCCTTTTCCCATTTCACTGGCCAGTTTCAGCCGCTGTGCCTCGCCGCCGGAAAGTCCCGGCGTTTCCTCCCCCAGTGTGAGGTATCCAAGTCCAAGGTCATGCAGCACCTGCAGGCGCTGCTGCAGGAGTTTAAGTCCCCCCAGGGCGTTGAGCACCTGATCCACACTCATATTCATAAGTTCCGGCAGGCTGTATTCCTTTCCATCTTTGGCCTTGCGGTGAATGTCATAGGCTTCCTTTCTGTACCGGGATCCCCGGCAGTCGGGGCAGGGAATTTGAACGTCCGGCAGAAACTGGACATCCAGTGAAATCTCGCCTGTGCCGTCACAGGTAGGGCAGCGGAGTTTCCCTGTGTTGTATGAAAAATCTCCCGCTTTATAGTGATGTTCCCTGGCGTCTGCCGTTCGGGCATATACTTTTCTGAGCCCGTCATGTACATTGGCATAAGTGGCTACTGTAGACCGTACATTGATACCAATGGGCGTGGCATCGATGAGCTTGACCTGGGTAATGCCGTCTGCCTCTACCTTCTTCACATGGGAAGGCAGCTTCTGTCCGCTGATTTCAGCCCTCAGGGCTGGAATCAGACTTTCCAGGACCATGGTCGTTTTTCCGGATCCGGAGACCCCTGTCACCACAGTCAGACGCCCCATCGGTATCCGCACGTCTAGAGGATGCACCGTATGGATGGCCCCAGTCTCCAGATGAATCGCTCCCTTGTCAAACAGGGCCTCTCTCTCTGTGACGGGTCGGATTCTTGATTCATAGTGATCGGACAGATAGGGGCCTATGACAGATTCCGGATTCTTCGAAATATCTTCCACTGTTCCCTGGGAAATAATCGTTCCGCCTTCCGCACCGGCCCCCTTCCCCATCTCTATCATCCAGTCGGCATGTTTCAACACCTGCGTATCATGATCCACAAGGATGACAGAGTTTCCATCGGATTGCAAATCATCCATCACTCCGGTGAGCCCCTGAAGATTATAAGGGTGAAGTCCAATGGATGGCTCATCAAGAACGTAGAGCACACCGGTCGTACGGTTTCTTACTGCCCTTGCCAGCTGCACGCGCTGCCTCTCGCCGGTAGAAAGCGTAGAAGCCGCCCGGTCCAGCGAAAGATACCCCAGTCCCAGGTCCATGAGCCGCTTTGAAACATCCATAAACGATTCGCATATATTTTCCGCCATGGGACGCATCTCTTCCGGAAGCGAGGAAGGAACTCCCTGTACCCAGGGGATCAGCTCAGAAAGGGTCATGGCCGATGCCTTGTCCAGCCCGATTCCTCTAAGATGGGGACTCCGGGCCGCTTCCGACAGCCTGGTTCCCCCGCAGTCCGGGCACACATCCTCTTCCAGATATTTTTCAAGCCGCTTCATTCCCTTTTCATCCTTCACTTTAGCCAGGGCATTTTTCACGGAATTCACTGCGCTGTAATAATTGAAATCCATCTCCGCCGGTTCCAGTGTATTTGGATTCACATAGTGGATATGGTGCTTCTTCAGCTCCCCGTGGTAGACGATTTCTTTTTCTTCCGGTGTCAGGTCGCGAAAAGGCACGTCTGTCCTGACGCCCATGGTGCGAACGATATCCTTCATGAGCGACCACATCAGAGTTCCCCAGACAACTACAGCTCCCTCATCGATGGTCTTGGAATCATCGGGCACCAGGGCTGCCTCATTCACATTTCGGACCACCCCTGTCCCACCGCAGGTCGGGCAGGCGCCGCTGCTGTTGAATGCAAGTTCTTCCGCTCCAGGACCATAAAATTTTACCCCGCATACGGGACAGGTGATTTCCTGCATGGCTGCCACAGAAAGAGAGGGAGGGCAGTAATGGCCATTGGGGCAGCGGTGACTTGCCAGCCGGGAAAACATAAGACGCAGACTGTTCAAAAGTTCAGAAAGTGTCCCGAAGGTACTGCGGATGCCCGGAACTCCCGGACGCTGGCGCAGCGCAAGAGCCGCCGGCACATATCTGATATCATCCACATCTGCCCGCTCTGCCTGTGTCATTCTCCGGCGGGTATAGGTAGACAGGGATTCCAAATACCGGCGAGATCCTTCCGCATAGAGCGCGCCAAGAGCCAGGGAGGATTTCCCCGATCCCGAAACACCGGCAATCGCTACGATTTCATGGAGCGGGATATCCACATCAATATTTTTCAGATTGTGGACTTTGGCCCCCCGCACCTCGATATTCCTCGGCAGCCTTTGTATGCTGTGATTTTCTTTCTTCATCATATTCTCCTTCATCTACCCGGGATGACAGCCATTCGTCAAAGTATCTTGATTATACTCTGCCAATGGATGCCATCAGGTTCTGCGCCCTATCCAATAAGCCTTTTCAAGCTCCACCATGATCCCATACAGGCTCATGATTTCCGCACGGCGTCATTTCCTTGTATCTTCAATCAAAAGCCTTTTATTGGGATGCGTTTTCGCCCATTTCCAGATATCATTTTTTATTCTCCCATGGTTTCCAGGGCTTTCCTGACAGCGATGGATCAACAAAAGCATACCTTTCCGGGTCTTTTCCAATTTTTCTGAAATAAGCTTTAATGTCCGTCTCGTGACCGATATCATTAGGCTCATATATCTTCTCTTCACGAATCTCATCCGGAAGATACTGCTGCTTCACCCAGTGGTTCGGATAATTATGGGCATACTTGTAACCAATCCCCCGACCCAGCTTTTTGGCACCTTTATAACTAGAGTCCTGCAGGTAGGAAGGAATCGGTAGATTTCCTGTCTTCCGGACAATGGCCAGAGCCTTCTCAATGCCAAGATAAGCAGAATTGGATTTGGGAGCTGAAGCGATATAGGAAGCGGCCTGTGCCAAAATGATTCTACCCTCCGGCATGCCAACGCGCTCTACACCGATTGCCGCCGATGCTGCCACACAGATTGCCATGGGGTCGGCATTACCGACTTCTTCAGATGCAGCTACCAGCATTCTGCGTGCAATATACTTCACATCCTCACCTGCTTCCAGCATACGGGCCAGATAATAAAGGGCCGCATCCGGATCTGAGCCACACATGGACTCAATAAAAGCAGCAATGGTATCGTAATGATTATCCCCGGTCTTATCGTAGCGGATGGCCTTCTTCTGTATGCATTCCTCCGCCACCTCCAAAGTGACATGTATCTTTCCATCACTTCCCGGATCAGTTGTAAGCACAGCAAGTTCTATCGCATTCAGCGCGGCGCGGGCATCTCCATCTGCCATGTCTGCCAGAAAATCTGCCGCCTCCCCCGTAATATCAGCATGGTATGGTTTGACTCCCCTTTCTGAAGCGAAGGCCCTGTGGATCAAAGTCAGAATATTCTCCTTCGACAGCGGTTTCAGTCCAAAAATTCTCGATCTTGAAAGAAGTGCTCCATTCACTTCAAAATAGGGATTCTCTGTTGTGGCGCCGATCAAAATCACCGTGCCGTCTTCCACATATGGCAGCAAATAGTCCTGCTGTGCCTTATTAAACCGATGAATCTCATCAATGAAAAGAATTGTTTTCCTTCCGTAACCACCCAGATTCTCCTTAGCTCTTGCGACAACTTCCTCCAGATCTTTCTTCCCTGCAATCGTTGCATTCACCTGATGGAAATCAGCAGATGTAGTACCCGCGATAACACGTGCCAGAGTGGTTTTCCCTACGCCCGGCGGACCATAAAAAATAACCGAACTGATCCGGTCCGCTTTGATTGCACGGTAAAGGAGCTTATCCTTTCCTATAATGTCCTCCTGACCAACCACCTCATCCAAAATCTGAGGACGCATCCTGGCAGCAAGGGGAGCCTCCTTTTCTTTCAAACTTTCAGCCGCATATTCAAAAAGATTCATCTGCTGTTACGCCACCTTTACTTATCTTCTGTATCACAATGCTGCATGGAATCACAGGCACTGTGACGCAGGTCTTCAAGCGTTGACTTTACTAAGTACATTTATTATACTTGCTTTATAATAATATGCAAGTACTCAGTTTTTACTTGCTTAGTATCAGAAAATATACCGGAGGAATGTATGCCATCAGACAATGCATCACAAAAGAATTCTGAACAGAACTATATAAGTTATGAAGAGTATTTGCAGAAAGTGAAAACAGGAATCTTAACGGATAGCGGAAACTGCCCCGTGACCCCTCTCCTTAAAATGCTGCAGGGGAAATGGAAAACCCAGGTTCTCTATGAATTCTGCATCTATGACACCGTACGATTCGGCGTTCTGAAAAAAGATCTGACCGGTATCACGAACACCATGCTGACAAAGACACTGCGCGAACTGGAAGCCCATGGTCTGATCACCCGCAGGCAGTTTAATGAAATTCCACCTCGCGTGGAATACTCATTCTCTCCTATGGGCAGGGACCTGCTCCCGGTGTTCTATGCCATCATGTGCTGGGGATTTAAGCACGAAAAAGATCTCCCAAAGAGCTGATAAACTCTCCAGAGGATCTTTAGCTTCAGAAGCTACTCACTGAAATCAAAAATCTGAAGGAACAAAAATACTCCAAACGCTGCCGAGAAATCCTTTGACTTCTGGATGGATCAGTATCCGCCGGGAAGCCGGATCATTTCCTGCTCCATGCGCAGAAGGGTCATGACCACTCCATTGACGAAACAGGCCTTTCCTGGAAGAATCAGGAGGCATAAATGATTTATCCCCCAGTCATCCCATGAAGATAGTAAAAATCCCCGCAAATCTTGAAAAATCAAGGTTTGTGGGGATTTGAGCATTTATTCCCATTCAATGGTGCTCGGCGGCTTGGAGGTAATGTCGTAGACCACTCTGTTCACTCCGGCCACTTCGTTGCAGATACGGCGGCTCATTTCGTCCAGCACTTCCCAGGGGAAGCGGAAATAATCAGCCGTCATGCCGTCGGAGGAAGTATCCGCGATGTAAGGAGTTTCCTGACAAAGTAATACATAAAGTTCTTATAAAAGCAGACTGCCCGGAATGGATTCGTGCTTTCCGGCAGACCGCCTTATTTACGGATCCCCGGCGCATAGCCCTTGTCCGCCGCTTCCACCGCCAGGCCGATTAAACTTTTATGTCCTGTCTTACGAAGCATATTGCTCACATGGAAGCTGACAGTTCGTATGCTGATGTGCAGTTCATCTGCTATTTCCTTG